>CANFUF010000035.1 GCA_947450095.1 Roseiflexaceae bacterium | reverse complement strand
GCTATTCGCCCGTAGGCATGGGGCATGGGGCGTTGGAGGACGAATGACGTAGGGGCGAATCATGCCGGCGAATTCATTCGCCGCTATTCGCCCGTAGGCATGGGGCATGGGGCGTGGAGGACGAAAGACGTAGGGGCGAATCATGCCGGCGAATTCATTCGCCGCTATTCGCCCCTAGGAAGATTGCCCCGTCTACGCACACAAATGTTATTCGAGGACGACTTCCACGTCGCGGTTGGTTTTGCGCAACGGTACTTCGGGCAACAAAAAGATGATAATTAGGAATGAAATCACGACCAACCAAATGGCATCGCTGTAGATTTGGGTGATGCTATGGGCAAAAGCGCGTTTAATGGCGAGGCTAATGTCTGTCGCGGTACTGCGGGCTTTTTTGACTGCAGTCTCGCGGGCGGTGGTAAATCCATCAAGGATTTTGGGGAGTGCGGCAGCCGTCAATTTCCCACTGGCAATCCCTTGTTTGAGTTGATCGGGGATCATCGGGTTGGCAGCAAGTGCTGCTTTGGCAGCTGGGTCGCCATCGCGCACGGCGGAAGTGATTTGGGTGGTGAGTGCATCAAACTGCGTATTAACACCGTTGACCATTGTGCCTTCGATGGAGTGATTCCCGGTAGAATCTGCGCTGAGTGAATTCCGCAACTTGGAACTGTCAAATTGTTGTTGGTAGGCGGCCGGCATCGTGTCCAAAATGGGTTTCATTTCGACTTTGATTTGGGCCGTCAACGTAGTGGTCAAAATCACCCCAAAAATAGCGGCGCCAGCAGCCTGACCAAGTTGTTGGAAGAATTGCCGATTGGCAACGGCTGTGCCCATGTAGGCAAATGGCACAGCGTTTTGCATGGCCAAATTCAATAACGGGATGGTGGGTCCGAGCCCGAGGCCTAGGATCAACATGCGCCACACCACGTCACGACTTTTGCTGTCGACATTGAGTTGCGTCATGAAGTAGAAGCCCAACAACATCATGCTAAAGCCGAACAAAATGAAAGGCTTGTAGCGGCCGGTGCGCGCAACCAGCTGTGAGGCGACAATACTGCCGACGACAAAGCTGAGCATCAACGGAATCTGGGCAGTGCCTGATTCGGTGGCACTTACACCCGACACATTGACCAAAAACAACGACAAGAATAAGAATGCACCAAAAAACGCTGCACCATTGAGGAACGAGGAAAGCATGGTCACGCTAAAAATCTGATCTTTAAAGAGCGAGAGCTTGATGATGGGCGAGGCCGCTTTGGTTTCGGCATAGATGAAGAGTGTCCCAAAGACCGCAGCCATCGTAAACAGCCCGATGATAATCGGCGAATCCCAGGCATGGACTTCTTTGTCGAGGGTCAATGCCAACAACAACGGAACGACGGATAGCACGAGGGTGCCCGCGCCGGCCCAGTCGATGGCAGCTTTGATACCGCTTGCCAACGTTGGCATAGTACGCAAAATAAAGATAAAGGCCAAAATGCCAATTGGCATATTGACATAAAATACCCAACGCCAATTGAGACTATCGGTTAAATAGCCACCAAGGAATGGTCCAATGATGCTCGATAAACCGAAAATTGCACCAAACAACCCCATGTAGCGCGGCCGTTCTGCGGGTGAAAAAAGGTCGGCTGGGATGGCAAACGCGGTTGATGTGAGGGCGGCAGCGCCAAGTCCTTGCAACACGCGGAAGCCGATAAGCTGGAAGATGTTTTGTGATGTGCCACAAAGCATCGATCCAACCAAAAACACAGCAATCCCAGACAACAATACAATGCGGCGCCCAAACAAGTCGGATAATTTACCGTAAATCGGTACCATGGTGGTACTCGCAAGTAAATAGGCTGTCGATGTCCAGGCTACGTAATCGAGACCTTGCAAATCTTTGATGATGGCAGGCATGGCCGTTGACACGATGGTTTGGTCAAGTGCCGACAAGAACAATCCGAGCATCACGCCCGCCAAAATAATCATCTTGGTGCGGTGTGGGAGTGTTTCAGCGTAGTCGATACGCTCGTGTGGATGGTGGCTCACAATGAATCCTTCGATAAATACGGTATCAGCAGGTGCATTGTAGCGCATAATTGTTCAATGATGTGTGGAGGTGTATTTTGTAACAGCGATGACATCCGGCGCAAGCGAATTTTTTTCATTCGCGAAATCATATGGGCACCCTGATCGGTTAACCAAATTCGCCGAATCCTGCGATCGTTTACGTCGTCTTGACGCATTACAAAGCGGTCAATCTCGAGTCGGTCAATCAACTGACTAGCACTGCCAATCGATAACCTCAGCGCGGAAGCGACGGCGGTAATCGTCATCCCCTCGCTGATATCAAGCAAATGAAGCACGGCAAACCGCGACATTGACATGTCGTGGTCTTGGAGTGCCTCGAGTACATCTGCAATGACCGTCATAGAAATCATACTCATCAGATCATTGACTTGGTTGATTGAGACATCCGGTTGAACAGCATTTGCCATCGTAGTGGTGCGCCTTTCGTATTAACGTGTTGCATTGCCGTTACGTGATACACGAGTGAAATAACAGAAAACACGTAACTACTGTAAACGACGTTGTGCCGCGCCGATTTGTTCAATACTAAATGTAATCTGGTAAAAACATACCGATACCAATTCCTGCCAAACATTGTGCTGAGACAATGTGTTATGCAAAGACTTTGTGCCAATTGAAAATTGAATAATCAACCATATGTGTTTAGGTTGTAAATCAAGTATACCAGTAAAATTTACAATTAAAACGTTGTAATTTCGTCGAAAAACGACTAAAACTGTATTAATAGAACGTTTATTGGATGAAAATAGGTAATTATGCACAAATAATGAATTATTGTATTTATTTTTTCCAATGAAAAATCTCACCGTATGATACGAAAAAATCATACGGTGAGGGGCACGGTTTATTATGGGTCGCGGACGATAACGCGTAACGATTGTCCGCCATGCAGGCTACACGTAAACGAAAAATCACCGACGCTTCGGTAGTACTGACGGAACTCTTGGTGTGGCGCAATCACACTGCCGGCCACGGTCACCGGCTGCGTGCTTTGGTTCGCAATTACCAACGTGTCTTGTTGACCACGCACAAGATTGATGGTGGTTGGTAGTGTGGTGTTGGCATCGGTAATCGTGATCCGGAACGTGCGCTGGGTGTCACGGTAATGCCAGACATCATACCCGCTCCCAATCAAGATAACCAGTACAAAGAATACGAACCACCGCCTCATCAACGGACCTCAAACGGGACCACCACTGCACCAGCGTGTTGGAAGGTGAGGGTGAGTTGGATGGTTTGACCTTTGGTGAGATCTTTGGTAAGTCCCATAATCATGACGTGGAAGCCCCCTGATTTCAGCATTTGAGTGCTGTTGGCAGGGATTGGGACGCCGCCCTCAGCGGGGTGCATATTCATCATGCCGTTGTCGTTTGTGACGGTGTGCAATTCGATGATCATCGCAACATCGCCTTTGACCGCCACGAGTGTATCGGCGCCGCCACTGTTGATGATGGTAAGGTAGGCAGCGCTATTGTCGCCTTTGGGACTAGTGCGCACCCAGGCATCACTGATGCTGAGGGTTTGTAGGCTGACCACTGGCGTGCCGACAACGGTCGTGGGGGTGGTGGTGTTGCCACAGGCAACCAACAGGTGCACGATGAGGACGAGTGCCATTATTCGTGTAAACATGGGGTAATCCTATTCATACGGCAATTGCCATATATTTATTCATTGATGAGGGCGGTAATATCGTTTTGGGTATCGGTGAGATCGCTGCCAAACCCAATCAAGAGTCGGCGTTGGCCTTGTTTGTCAATCACGGTGAGCGTCGACGTATGATCCATGGCGTATTTGAGTGCCGAATCAGGGAGTTCACGGCGTTGCGCCCCGGCACCGTAGGCTTTGTAGACTTGGGCGAGGGTGGTGGGGTCGCCGGTGAGCGCCACAATGTGGCTATCAAAGCGGTCAACGAATTGTTTGAGGCGGGCCACCGTGTCACGTTCGGGATCGACTGTGATAAACAGCATGGTGACTTTGTCTTGTTGTGACCCTAAGCGATTGCGCAAAATCTGCATGTCGGACAAGGTGGCAGGGCAGACATCGGGGCAATTGGTATACCCAAAAAAGATCATGACGACTTTGCCACGTTGGCTATTGAGCGCAAAGGGTTGGTTGTTTTGGTCGGTCAATCCAAATTCATACGCCGCATCAGGTGGCGTGAGTTGGGTGTTTTTGAATTGATACGAACCACAACTGCTGAGCAGAATCAACAGCATCAGGCACACCACTGCGAATTGGCGCGTGCGTACAATATTCATCTCGGTGCTCCATGTTTTTTATCAAAAAGAAAATGCGCGAGGGTGAAGTTGGGGGGGATGGAGGGCTGGTGTGGGGCGGATACCGAATAATGTGGGAATGAATAGCGCATAACGGTGGCTTCGTTGACGAAACAAAAATAAAGCCGCACCTATCCAAATGGCGACATGTACAGCGCTAGGACTTGAAGTGGCGCTGGTGAATTGGTGCTGATTGCTGGTAATTGTCGGGGTTGTCTGGGTCATATCACAGACAAATTGGGTGTGGTGTGCTGGCTGCATTTGTGGGGCACAATGCACGACACAACTCCACGGCAACGCCAATGCAACGGCAATGGCGAGTAAGCCGCGGAAGTAATGTTGTTGCCAAATGGTGCGCATCGTCGTTACTCCCTGTTACGGGTATTGTACTACGATAGTGCCGGAGTTTCAGGCACAGGAGTGATGATTTTGCGTGGTAAAAAGAGCACGGCAATCAACATGAGTAATCCGCATGGCAACGCAGTGCCGAGCGCCCATTGCAGGCTGAATTTGTCGCCGAGCCAGCCGAGGATGGGCGTACTAATCGTAAACCCCACTTCGCCCAATGTCAAAATCCCGGCACTGACGGCGGCGGTGCGGGTGGGAGCGAGTTGTACGCCCAATGTAATCGCCGTAGGGGTGGCGCCGGCAATTGATGCGCCCAGCAAAATAAACGCAGCAAAGACGATGTATTGATTGCGGCTGAGCAACAACATGCAGGCGGCGGCAATCATGGTAAATGCGGCGACCATCAGTACGGCACGAGCTCCGTGGCGAGTGACCAGTACCCCGTTGATTAGACGAAATAAGGCGGTGGCAGATTGGAATCCGGCCAAGGCGGCACCACTAATCAACGGATTGGCGCCTAACGTATCGAGATAAATCGGTGACCAGGTTTGGCCGACATTTTGCGAAAAAGTGACTACCACAATCATGAATCCCAGCAGGGCTAATTCGCGATGTTGCCCGATGACGCGGATGGCTTCGAAGGGATGGCCGCTCTCTTCGACAATTCCCGAACCAGGGAATTTGGCAAACACAATCAATATCCAAATGGGAATACTGGTGAGACTAGCTAACCACATTACCGAAATAAACGTCCAGCCGATGCTCAGCAGATAGCCTCCAAGCAACGCGCCAATAATTGATGCGATATTCCATGAGGCTTGGAAGGGGTCAATGATGCGTTTGCGCCGTTCCCGTTCCCAGTCGATGATGACGGTGGTGCATGCGACGAGCATGGCGCCGAACCCCATCCCCCAACCGACATTTACGGCAAACAACATGAGTTGCGATGGGGCGAGCGCGAGACATGCGTGTGAGATGATTAAAATTGGCACCGTGACGATGAGGGTTTTGCGGGCACCAAAGCGACCCACAATACTGCCACCGAGCAACATCGACACCATGCTCAGTCCGGCACCCACCACCGCTATGAGCCCGACAAAGGTATACGAAATGCCTAACTCGTGGATTAAATCAATCCAGGCCACATTGATGACACTAAAAATCAAGGCAGTGTGGATATACAACAAAAAGGTCACAATCATTGACCAGTCATGTGACCCATATAAATACAAGCGTTTGGTGGCCACTAATTCCTCATTCACACACAAATCAACACCCTTGCGAATTGTAGCATGCTACAACCTGCAAGGGTGGGGGGATCTGCGTACGAGGGATGTTAATTGCCAAATAGCACGCCGCTGGTGTTGCGGACTTTGACGGGGGCGAGTGAGTTTTTTATGCTGTTGTTGCCGAGCTGGCCATTGCTATTGCGTCCCCAGCACCATACTTCGCCCATTGTGTTGCTTAGGCAGGTTTGCTTCCCACCGCTACTCACGCTGGTGATGGTGCCCACGGTGGCGGCATAAGTGGTTTTGAGGGCCACGGCTTTGGTTTTGGCAGTGATGGTGCCATCACCGAGTTGACCGAGGGTATTGGCACCCCAACAAGAGAGAATGTTAGTTGTTGAGACGACACAGGTATGATTCGACGTACTTTGGCCGAGGATTGTGATATTTGCAAGTCCAGTAGAAACAGCCACGAGACTTGTTGTCGTTGATCCATTACCGAGTTGTCCGTAGGTATTGAGTCCCCAGCACCAGACGGTTTTGTCGCCGAGCAAGGCACAGGTGTGTGCGGCACCCGCACTAATGGCAATGACATTGGTAAATGCCGCATTGGCCGCTTTGGTGACACGCACTGCGCCGAGGTTGGCAACTGTGGTGCCCGCACCGGTGGCGCCGTCACTGTTATCGCCCCAGCACCAGGCACTTTTGTCACTGAGGATGGCACAGGCATGATCAGTGCCGACGCTGATGGCGGTGACGGTGCTTAGCGGGGTGGTGTCGGCTTTTTTGACTTGGACGGCAAAACTTGAGCTATCGGCGGTACTATCACCCAATTGACCTTCGCTGTTATCGCCCCAACACCATACCGTACCATTACTTTTGAGGGCACAACTGGCGTTGTTGCCGACGCTCACGGTGCTGACGTTGGTGAGGAAAGTGCCGCTATTGTCTGTGGTAACTTGGACTGCGCTCGTTGACGATGTGGTGGTGTTATTACCGAGTTGGCCACTACTGTTGTCCCCCCAGCACCATGCGCTGCCATCGCTGGTACGGGCACAGGTATGTGTGATGCCAGGGGCGATGGAGGTGAAGCCCGCGAGTGATGGTTTGCCGACGAGCGAGGCTTGGATTAATTTGCCGCCGCTCGAATTGTCGCCAATTTGTCCGAAGCTGTTGCGTCCCCAGCACCAGGCATTCCCGTCATTAGTGATGGTACAGCTATGGTCGCTACCGACTGCGGTGGTTTTGGCAGTAGTAGTATCACTGAGACATTTGTAAATACGTACATCATCGATGTACCAGCCGTTATTTCCGCCGGATGAATCTGTTCCGAGTCGGAAGCGGAAACGGAGTGGATTGCCTGCGAGGCTACTGAGATCGACTTTGCTGGATATATATCCGCTACTGGCACCGACGAATGCTGAACGGGATTTGAGGACATTAGTACTACTTACCCCTGGACTAGCACCAGTAGTGGTCACTTGTCCTTTGTAGCCATTGGTGGTAATTGCTGGACCGGCATCACTCCATGTCGTAGAATTATTGATGCTGTATTCCAAGACACCGCCATCAAAAAATTCAGCTGTTGGTGAAATATAGTTGGAACTCTCGAATTCATAGGAATGTTTGAAGGTCAAAAATGCCCCAGCAGGAATGGTGACATTTTTGGCCATGGTGATTGAACTATCAGTTGTTGCGCCGATATCAGACCCCCATAAGTTCCCGACGCCACTAGTGGCATATTTGCCATTGCCACTGGTATCGAGGCTGCCGGGGTTGTACCATACTACTTTGGGCTTCTGCGCGGTCCAATTCCCACTACTTGGATTTTCGATATTGTCTGCCCAGATATTCGCAGCAGTTTGCCCTGCGCTACACAATTCTGCATCGGTGGCAGGGGCATTGGTGGGAGGGGTCAGCATTTCTGTAGCCGTAACTGCTTTTGCCACTTCCCCACAATCGGCAGTCGACATACTGGCAATGCCCAAGTTGACCAAATCACTACAGGAGGTGTTGAGGGCAACGCCGAGGTCGTAATAATCACTCCCTGAGGTCAAATAGGTGGTCAAGACACGGTAATAGAGTTGGGCGACTTTGCTCGCACCAATACCGGCAATTGTTTGACCGTTGAAGGTGTCGCCATCGGTCATCAAATAAGCGGCTTTGTTGTTGACGCCACTATTGGTGTGGACGCCACCAGAATCATTTGGTCCTGAGGGGTAAGTTGAATAATAAAACCCATTATCGTAATAGGCGGTATTCGTCATTTTGTCGGGTTGTTGATGATCGGGAGGATTAGACATTGATCGAATGACGCCAATCGATGCTGGCAGATCTTCGCCCAGCTGCCATTTAACGCTCGGATTATCGGTGCTACTTCCGCCATATGACTGGTCGATCAGTTCTCCAAATACATCGGATAGCGATTCGTTGATGGCGCCAGATTGGAAATAATAAAACAACGAAGCGGTGCGTTCGGTGACGCCATGGGTTAATTCATGGCCAATGACATCATCGGCAGCGGCAAAACCTTGTCCGTAGGTCATTTGGACACTATCCCAATAGGCGTTTTCGTAGGGGCAGCTGTCTCCTAATGGACAATAATTGACCAACGAGATCAACCGCATCCCTTTGTTGTCAATACTGTCACGCCCAAGCACACTAGAGTAAAAATTATATGTGGCTTTGGCGTATTCCCATGCCAAATCAACATCGGTATTGCCACTGAGTATTGTGCTATCCAGCCGCGTAGCTTTGGCGTCTGTATTGCAGTTGTTGTCGGAATCGTAGTCTGTGTCATACGTATTATTTGCATTACACACTCGTTGCTTGAGCGCATGTTCAATTTGATTGAAATGCAGGGTGATAATACCGTTGCTCGCATTGACCAACACCAATTCTCTGAATGGTGCTCCACCTTTTTGCCCACGTACTTCGGTACGCCAATTCAGCGTGTTAATGCGTGCGCCAGGGCCACCAAGTAATTGTGGATTGTAAATCCACAATGTGGACTTTGCCACGCTGAGGGAATTTACTTCAACACCATATTGTTTGGCAATGTAATTCAAGGCGATCGTGCTGGCAGCGTCACTGTCGATGGTGGGGGTAGTATCGAGGGTAATATTGGGTAATATTTCGCCGTTTACCGAAGTAACATTACGTTGTTTGTTGATATGCACATTGAGTTCACCGGCCATAATCGGAATGGTGCGATACATTTGTTGGAAGCGCACAAAGCCATCTGCGTCGGCAATATGTTCTTGTTTGATGAGCGCAAGTTCAGTTTGTTGGCTCCGAACCCCCATGATTTGGCCATAGTTCCCCAAAAAATCACGGGCGATTTGTTCGTCGCTGGCATTACGGGCCAGGCTCCGCGATTTGGGGGTTGGGTTCTGGGACGGGATGGTGATGAAATTTGCCGGATTGCTTGTATCTTGTTGCCATATTTTGGCGCCATTGTGGGTGTCTGTTGCTAATTGCTGTGCGACGTCGCTATCACTAGGTGATACTGGAGTGGCGCTTGCATGATTGCCACTAAATGCAAGTATAAGCAACAAAATACAGACAATGGATAAATTACGTGACATATAAATCCTTTGCAAATAGCATAGACACGAATTTTGTATAATGTATAAAATTACATATATAGCATAACATACATACTGACGATTCAAGTGAGCCATTTGTTCGGTAATGGGATAATTTCATTCATTTTCTACCACCGCATACTGTAAATATGCAGTGCCCGTTAGTAAGGTAGAATTAGTCAATATCAATCAGTACACAAGGAATTGACGCAATGATTCAGCGTGTTTGGGCTGGAATGCTGTTGCCGTGGCAGGCATGGGGTGAATTACGCCAAATCAAGGCACGACGGTATATTGTGATTCCCGTGATGCTAAATATTACTTTTGCCTATCTGTTGTTCCGTTATGGATTATCGGGGTATCTAATAACCCAATTTACGACATTAATCGATGGGCGAATGCCATCAAATATGCATTGGATCGTCCCCAGTATTCATACCATCCTCGATGTGTTGGCGTTTGTGTTGGTGACGTTTATGGCGGTGCGGTTGGGGACGATTATTGGCAGCCCGTTTTATGCAATTATTGCGGGCCGATTTGATCGGCACTATTTGGCCTATGACAATACCCCGCCAATATCATTTTTCTGGAGTATTGTAACGGCGCTTTGGTTTGAACTGCGCAAAATCGTGTTGCTGGTGGTGATTTGGGCAATTGGGGTGTTGATTGAATTTATTCCCGTGGTTGGGCCATTATTGGGTTTGCTGTGGGTAATTATTGGCAGTGGATTTACGACATTGCTCGACTATACGGATATTTCGATGGGCCGGCGTAATTTTACATTGCGGCAACGGACGGCGTTTTTTTTGACCCATCTCCCAGAAACTATCGGATTTGCGCTGGTAGTTACGCCGTTTGTTGGCTTCCCCGTTATCAATGTTTTTAGCATTCCGTTGTTTGTCTGTGCGGGGATTGGATTGTATGTGCGTTATTTGGCACCAGCGCAGGGAATAAAATAGTCCAATGTGTGCAAACTCATGCACACATTGGACTTGCAATCGTATTACATGGTGGCGCCGAGCATCCACGGATTGAATTCTTCTTCGCCAATATCTTGGGCTTCGCTGAGGCTGGCCTGACCAGAAGCAACGGCGATGAGGAGTTCGAAAATGCGTTCGCCCACTTGGGTAATAGATTCGTGGCCGGTAATGATGGTACCAGCGTTGATATCCATGTCTGCGCGCATGCGTTCGTAGGTGGTGGAATTGGTGGAGATTTTGATACTGGGAACGGGTTTGAATCCAAAGCAGCTCCCGCGTCCGGTGGTAAATGCGATGATGTTGCAGCCGCCGGCGACTTGGCCGGTGGCTGATACAGGATCGTAGCCGGGGGTGTCCATGTAAACAAACCCGGTGCTGGTGATGGGGGCGGCGTATTCGTAGACTGCTTGGAGGGGCATGCTCCCGCCCTTGGCGACGGCGCCAAGGGATTTTTCGTAGATGGTGGTAAGTCCGCCCGCTTTATTGCCGTGGCTGGGATTGTTGTCGATTTCAAAGCCTTCGCGTTGGGTATATTCTTCCCACCAATGGATGCGTTCGATGAGTTTGTCGGCCACTGCTTGATTGACGGCGCGACTGGTGAGGAGGTGTTCAGCACCGTAGATTTCGGGGGTTTCACTCAGGACCGCGGTCCCACCGTGTTGCACGAGCAAATCGACGGCGTGCCCGAGGGCGGGATTGGCGCTGATACCACTAAATCCATCGCTGCCACCGCATTGCAATGCCAAAGAGAGCTTACTAAGCGGTACTGGTTGGCGGGTGTGTTGGTTGGCGAGTTGCAACACTGGTTCGAGTGTGTTGACGCCGAGTGTAATCGTGGCGGCAACGCCACCTTCGTCTTGGATGGCAAGGTAGGCGGGTAAGTTGTTGCTCCCAAAGCGGTCACGGTGTGCTTGGAACAATGATTCGAATTGGTTTGTTTCGCATCCCAATCCAACAAACAAATACCCAGCCACATTGGGGTTGTGGGCAAATCCGGCGAGGGTACGTTGGAGCATGCCGAGTTCGGGACTGCCATCGCGGGTGGCGCAACCATGTTTGTGGCTCAGGACAATGATGTCGGTGACGTTGGGGTAACGTGGTAATAATTCGTGTTTGGCACGCTCAACGATTTTACGCACCGTATGTGATGCACAATTGACTGTGGCGATGACGGCCACGGTGTTGCGCGTGCCGGCGCTCCCATCAGCACGTACGTACCCGTTGAATGTGCGAGGTGTCGCTGGAGTTGGTATGTCTCGAATATCGCTGCCGGTGGCGTAATCGAGTTGCATGCTCGCGACACTCAAATTGTGGGTGTGGATGTGTTGACCTGTGAGGATGGGTTGTGTCGCAAACCCGATAATCTGACCGTAGCGGCGAATCGGAGCGCCAAGTTCAATCGCATGTAACGCGATTTTGTGACCAGCGCCAATATTGCCTGTTAACTGGATACTATAGCCGGCAATGGTTAATTGACGCCCCGCACTCAATGGCACCAATGCGATGGCGACATTATCATCAGGGTGGAGGCGAATTGCGGGTGTTTCTTGGAGCATGATTTGCATAGGAATCGTTCCTTACTTCGTAACTTGATTGAGTAACGATACAAGAATTTGCATCTGTTGTTTGAGTTGTAATTCGTTCATTTGGACTGATGTGCGAATAATCCGATGGGGATGATACAATGGAATTGTTGCAGTGCTACGGCTGATGACGCAGATGACGGTGGTTTCAGGAATGTCTTGTAACGACATGAGTAATTGCTCATCGATGATGAGTAAATCATGACTGTCGGTTGTACTTTCTACTTCCACGAGTGGGGTTGCGGTGATTTCACGTATCTTATTACAGATACTGATATAAAACTCTGTTGCCATTGTTTGTTGGGCAACGCGAATGCGCGGCGCATCGATGGTTGGGAGTTCGATGATGAAACGGGTGCCGCTATTGGGGCGTTGTTGGTACATAATCGTACCATGATGTTGTTGGATAATGGTGTGCACAATTGCGAGCCCTAATCCAAGCCCTTCACCGATTTTGCGTGTGGTATAAAACGGGTCAAAGATATATTCACGTGCACTTTTATCGATGCCACTCCCTGTATCATCAATAAAAATCGTAATAATTTTGGGGGTGGAAACAAGCGAAATGGTGAGCTCACGAGGGTTGTTGACACTCCGCATTGCATGTACGGCATTGTCAATCATATTTACAAATACCTGTTCGATTTGGGCGTCTTGTCCCATGATGATGT
Organism: Roseiflexaceae bacterium; assembly: GCA_947450095.1. Lineage (GTDB taxonomy): Bacteria > Chloroflexota > Chloroflexia > Chloroflexales > Roseiflexaceae > UBA965. The sequence goes on along the minus strand of CANFUF010000035.1, from coordinate 11,779 downwards.
ATGTTTCACTCGGGTGTGTATGCACTGTACAGGTGATTTCTGCTTCAGCAAAGATCATCCGATATTGGTTGGTAATATGATTGACCAACTGTCTGATATCAACTGCAATGAGTTGACTTGCTTGTGGTTGCGCCAATGACCGTAATTGCTTGAGGATGCGGCCGGCACGTTGTGATGTTTGATCGATTGTATGTAAGTCTTTTTGTAATTGCTCGTCGTGCGTTTGCATTAATTGTAATTGGGTAATTCCACGAATGACTGCAATTGGATTGTTGAGTTCATGGGCCACCCCGGCAATCATTTGCCCGAGTGAGACGAGCTTTTCGCGTTGTTTGATGCGATGTTCAAGTTGACGCATTGGCGTGATATCTTTGATGACTAATAATATATCTTGTTTGTTTACAATGTTGCTCGAAATGAGCCCGGAGAATGATTGTTTGTCACCACGTAACAACATAAATTCAAAGTTATACGATGATTGTGACTTGAATCGTTCGAGATGTATCGCAAATTGATCCTGTTGATCGGCATGACAAAGTGTCGTTAATTCAAGCCCTTGGAGCTTGACTGGATCATAGCCAAGCAAAATCAATGGACGTTTGTTGAGGACATTCATTGTTAAAGTTGTACGGTTGCAGAGAATCAAAATATCTGGGGAATTTTCGATAATCGACGACAGGTGTGAGCGGATTTCTTCGGTGTCTTCATAGAGATTAATATAGCGTTCGGCAGCGGTTTGGAGTGATTGATGTAACCGCGCATTGGTAATTGCGCGGGATAATTGATTGGCAACGGTATGTAATATCTGGATGTCGCGGGGCGCAAATGGCGTATCACCATTAAACGGACGCGATGTGAGAATAATCCCGATATGTTTCCCGTTGTCACTCAAGGCAGCGCCAATCATATTCCCAAAACTATGAATTAAGTGACTAGTCAAAATGCTTTCCATCGTGGTATTGTAAATAGACATTTGGGTGTCATAATTACTCAATACCATATCGACGGCGCCTCGCACAATCCCTGGCGTAGTCATGATTTGGGTGATTAATTCTGCGGGGACGTGGCGGTGGGCTGCTAAAAATGGTTCATTTTGGTCATTGATTAATATAATCCCAAGCATATGTCCAAATTGGATTTCATCAAATAAATCGAGTGTTCGTTCGAGGAGTAAATCGAGGTCAAGTGAACTATTGACGATTGAGGTGATATGTTGGAACATCGCCAATTCCTGTTCGCGCAGGGTTTGACGACGCTCAATCTCGCGCTGTTGGCGAATATCACGAATCGAAACCAAGATTTCGGGCGTGTTATGTTCATGTTTGATAATCTGTGCTTCGATTTCAATCGGGACAGGTTGTTCCCGCAGTTGGTTGATGATTTCGCTTTGCCAAGTGAGTTTGTACGGTTCGCCAAATTCGAGCATGCGACGTTTTTCGTGCCATTCTGCTCGGTGGGCCGGGGCAAAAAACAATCCAAATATTAATACATCAATACTATCGACCCCGATGAGTCTGCGGGCAGTATGATTCATCTGAATGACTACATCATTCGTATCAACCACAAATATCGGGTTACTCGATTCGTTGATCAAGAATCGGTAGCGTCGTTCTGATTCATTCAAGGCATTTGCAAGCTGTTGTTGGATATAATGTGATGCCACAAATTCGGCAAATTGTGTCGCATATGGGATATCTTGTTGGGTTAAGAGTTCATGATGGAAATTTGTGATTAAAAGTATCCCTATCAACTTATCGTTGCGTTGGAGTGGTACACTTACGAGCACTTCAGACTGGGTGTTCTGGGTGAGTTTTTCAAAGAATGTTTCTGATGTTAATGAGATGTTTGTGAGTCGTTGTGGAGTAGAAACAAAACTTGCTTTAGGAATATGCGTAGCAAGCATATTGGTATTTGATGTGGTTGTATGTGTGATGATATATTCTTGTAAATCAGCGTGATATGTTGCATACAATACATATGAGGCATCAAAAATGCGTTGTGTTGCGCTGCATACTTGGGTAAAAAAATCATTGTTTACAGGGATACTGGTAATCGCACTAATTTCGTGATTAAGTCGTTGTAATCGTATAATTTGTGATTCGAGTTGTGAGCGCGCATAGAGTTGGGCGATGACCATATGAATGCTCGATAGCGACGATTTTGTGATTGCTGTTACCCAGTCCTTGAAGGGACTAAATAACCCGATAATGCCGATGAATTGATTTTTCGATTGTAATGGGATGGTGACATACGCCCGTAAACCACTAGACATAAATCTTTTTATGAATATTTCATTGAGGTTTGGGGGAAGTTCTCCAAATGTTACTGGATCTTGATGGACATCGGTAGATTGGCTGGCTTGACTTGAAAGGAATGTGGTGAGCTCGCGTAGTGAAGAAAAAACCTCAGGGGGTAAGCGGTGCCCAAAAATCCACAAACCAGTAAAATCCATGCTGGGATTAGTGATTTTTGATGAAATATTGATTGGCTGCTGTAATAACAAACAAAACACACCAATACGCGCATCAGCAAGATTTTTTTGCAAAGAACTAATAACGCCATTGATATCCGATTCAGTGAGGGTATCAGTCACAAATTGTTGAATAGATTCATTGATATGTGATATTTTTGATGGTGCATAGTCATGGGTGAACATCAAAATAAACGAATCATTATCTTGAAAATAGCGTGCAACCACGTCAAAGTAATCGATAATGCCATTACACGTGAGAATACAAGTGGTTTCGAAGTAGGTATCGGTGTTCCGAGTTTCAGTAACTGCTTCGAGCAATGATTGCGGCAAATCGCTATCGGTAATGAATGCGGTGAGTGGTTGTCCAATCAATTCGGTGGCTGGGCATTGGAAAAGGCGTTCGACGTGGGAATTGGCAAAGGTAATATTCCCTTGATTATCAAGGTTTAGGGCATACCACGGTGCATGGCGGCTGTTGCGTTGTGTTCCACGGTGTTCAGTTGTTGGATGAATTGCACTCATAATTATTGTCCTTATCGATTATTGCTATTCTACCACGCTTGACATTTATTGCGAACTCTTTTATACTCCGCACACAAGTAAATATTGCGCAACTCTTATCCAGAGAGGTGGAGGGACCGGCCCTTTGAAGCCTCGGCAACCTGAGTGTTATGTGTGCATGTGTCACAACGATGTGGCCATCCATAATGCGTGAAGGTGCCAAATCCGGCAGCAATAACTGGACGATGAGAGCAGACGCGCGTGCCGACTACACATGCACTGTAGTTTGATGTACCCACGTCGTGTTGCTCTTGTCATCAGACAAGGGTATTTTTTTGGTGTTTATTAAGGAGTCACCCATGACATCTGCATCAGAATTCCACGGGTTTGAGACCAAGGCCTTGCACGCCGGCCAGACCCCCGACCCCACCACTGGTTCACGGGCAGTCCCCATTTATCAGACCACTTCGTACCAATTCAAAGATACCGACCATGCTGCCCGCTTGTTTGGCTTGCAAGAATTCGGCAACATCTACACGCGCTTGATGAATCCCACCACCGACGTGCTCGAACAACGCATCGCCGCCCTCGAGGGTGGTGTCGGTGCCTTGGCGCTGGCCTCAGGCCAAGCCGCCCAGACCTTGGGTGTGCTCAACATTGCCAGTGCCGGCGACAACATCATTTCGTCGGGTGACTTGTATGGTGGCACCTATAACTTGTTTCGCCACACCTTGCCCAAGTATGGTGTGACCACCAAGTTTGTCGATGCCCGCGACCACGAAGCCTTCCGCAAGGCCATCGATAGCCGCACCAAGTTGATTTATCTCGAGTTGGTGGGCAACCCCCGTCTCGACATTGTCGACCTCGAAACCATCGCCAAAATCGCCCACGAACAAGGTGTACCCGTGATGGTCGACGCCACCACGGCGACGCCGTTCCTCTGCCGCCCCTTCGAATGGGGTGCCGACCTGATTGTGCACTCAGTGACCAAATACATGGGCGGGCATGGCACGTCGATTGGTGGCGTGATCGTCGATAGCGGCAAGTTCAATTGGCGCACCGAGCGCTTCCCCGAAATGACCAACCCCGATCCGTCATACCACGGTTTGGTCTATGCCGATCTGGGTGCGCCAGCCTACATCCTCAAAGCCCGTGTGCAAGGGTTGCGTGACATGGGCGCCTGCTTGAGCCCCTTCAACGCCTTTTTGTTGATCCAAGGAATCGAGACGTTGGCGTTGCGGATGGAGCGTCATAGCGCCAATGCTTTGGCCGTCGCCAACCACCTCAAGTCGCACCCCAAAGTGGCCTGGGTGCGCTACCCCGGTTTGCCTGACCACCCCAGCTATGCCTTGGCCCAAAAGTACATGCCCAAAGGGCAGAGTGGCATCCTCGGGTTTGGCGTCAAAGGTGGCCGGGTGGCCGGTACCCAATTCATTAACAACCTCAAGATGTTTTCGCACGTAGCCAACATCGGCGATGCTCGCAGCTTGGCGATTCACCCTGCCTCAACCACTCACAGTCAGTTGACGGCCGATGAGTTGACATTGACCGGCGTGACCGAAGATTTCATTCGTTTGTCGATTGGGATTGAATCAATTGCCGATATTTTGGCGGATATCGATCAAGCCTTGGCGACCATCGGCTAATTGAAATAGGATTGGAGGCATGCGCATGACCACGCAGGGTGTAGGAATCGTCGCAACACAGTACTTCCAGAGCAACACGCCGTTGCCGTTGGCATCAGGAGCGTACTTACCGGGATTTACTGTGGCATATGAAACGTACGGCACGTTGAATGCCGCCCGTGACAATGCCATATTGCTCCTGCACGCCTTGTCGGGTGATGCGCATGCCGCTGGCTTTCATCACCCTGATGACCGCAAGCCGGGTTGGTGGGATGCGATGGTGGGGCCAGGGCGGGCCTTTGATACCGATCAGTTTTTTGTGATTTGTAGTAATGTGCTGGGGGGCTGCAAAGGTAGCACTGGCCCTACGTCACTGCACCCACAGCGCCAACAGCGTTGGGCCAGTGATTTCCCAGTTGTTACCATTGCCGACATGGTGGCGGCTCAAGTGCACTTGATTGACCACTTGGGAATTGCTCGTTTACATGCGGTGGCGGGGGGCTCGATGGGGGGATTCCAAGCCATCGAATGGATGGCCCATCATGCCGAGCGGGTGCAGACGGCGGTGTTGTTTGCTACCAGTGCCAGCTCACAAGCCCAAGCCATTGCCTGGAATGTGATTGGCCGGCAGGCGATTGTGCGTGATCCCAAATGGATGGATGGTTGGTATGACCCGAGTGAACCACCCTGTGATGGCTTGGCGGTAGCGCGCATGATTGGGCATATTACCTATTTGAGTGACCAATCACTGCAGGCGCGCTTTGATCACCGCTATCAGCAGGGCGCTGTCCCACGACATACCTTGGCCGAAGAATTTACGATTGAATCGTATTTGGGCTATCAAGCGATGCGCTTTAATGAGCGCTTTGATGCCAATAGCTATTTGTATATCACCAAAGCAATGGATTATTGGGATGTGATGACGGGATATGCGTCGTTGGCGCAGGCCTTGGCTGCCTGGCAAAAGCCGACGTTGGTGTTGTCGTTTGATTCCGATTGGTTGTACCCCACCGCCGAATCCCAAAAAATCGTGATGGCATTGCAGCACAATGGCGCCGAAGTGACCTTTTGCGAACTCTCTTCGCCGGCAGGACATGATGCGTTTTTGATTGAATCAGACCTGCAAAATCCCCTCGTTCATGATTTTTTGATGAAACACCGTTGACCCACAAACACCATACTGCCTCGCTCATTGCCTCGTACACGCGCGCACTGAATATGTGCCTGTATGTGATTCACGTGATGCGCGGGGTGGTTTTTTTATAATGTGAAAACACGTGGGGCATAGTCGTGAAGTAGTATTCAGTAAAAATGTGTGTATATGCAGAGCTCGTGCTGGTGAGATTGCTGATGTGTTGCTGATATGGTACTGCTTGTGTGTGGACGGCTGCGCCAAATTGTTGGTAGTCTGGTGGTTTTGTGGTATGGTGAAATAGTGTTGTATTTTGTGAAACGCCCTGTTTTCGGCTATGATAGATAGGTAACCAATGAAAAAAATATTCAATATTGTGGTATTTGTGGTTGGTCTCGTCACTGGGATTGTTACCGGTGCGGCGTTATTGGCCTATGCCTATCAAGAGGCTGGATTGTATCCCGCAGATGATGCCACCATCAAATTTATGGCGCGGGAACGTGGTTGGTTACGGGATGATGTCGAATAATTCGGTTAGCGTTGTTGCTAAATAACAGGAGGTTGACAATGGAGCGACCATGGTTGCGCTCGTATGAGCCGATTGTTCCCCACACCCTAGAATTCCCCGACGCAACGTTATTTGATACGTTGACGGCGGTCAGCAGAGAATTCCCGCAACAAAATGCGGTCAAACTTATTTTGAGCTATTTGTTGGGTGGGCGGGTAATGATTGGGATGACGTTGACATATGCGGAGCTGTTACAACAGTCAGAATGCTTTGCCAATGCGTTGTATCAATTAGGGGTGCGCAAAGGCGATCGGATTGCGGTGATGTTGCCCAATTCGGTACATTACGTGATTGCGTTTTTTGCGGCCATGCGGCTTGGGGCTATCGTTGTCAACAATAACCCCACTTATACGGCCCGCGAACTCAAGCACCAATTGGTTGATTCTGGTGCCGAGACGATTATTGTTTTGAATTTGTTTTATCCACGCTTACGGGAAATCCAGGCAGATACCAGTGTCAAACGGGTGATTGTCTGTTACATGTACGACTTCCTTGGCTTCCCGTCACGCCAGCTGGTGCGGACCAAGCAACGCCGTGACGCGGCGTGGGTCGAAGTGCAACGGGAGCACGACATTTTCTTTTTTGAGCATCTGGTCAAAAAATACCCAGCCATGGCACCAGTGGTGCACGTGCACCCCGATGATGTGGCGGTATTGCAATATACCGGTGGCACAACGGGGTTGCCCAAGGCGGCCATGTTGACGCATCGCAATTTGCTGACAAACGCGACCCAGATTGGTGCATGGTTTACTAGCGCCGAGCGGGGCGTCGAGAAGTTTATGTGTGCCATTCCGTTTTTCCATGTCTATGGGTTGGTGGTGGCGATGGTCTACGGCATGAGTATCGGTGCCGAAATGCAGATTGTGCCCAACCCGCGCCCCATCGACAACGTGATGAACATCATGCAAAAAGAACGTTCGACGGTGTACCCCGGCGTGCCGGCGATGTATATCGGGATTGTCAATCATCCCAATGTGGCCAACTACGATTTGCGTTCGATTAAGGCCTGTCTGAGTGGTTCGGCAGCGTTGCCGGTCGAAATTCAAACCAAGTTTAATGATTTGACGGGTGGGCGACTGATTGAGGGCTTTGGGATGACCGAGCTTTCGCCGGTGTCGCATGCCAATCCGTTGCACGGCGTGTCGAAAAAAGGCTCGGTGGGGATTCCATTGCCCAATACCGACGCCAAAATTGTCGATTTGGAAACGTTTGAGGATATCGCCATCGGGAGCGAAGCCACGGGTGAATTGTGGGTACGTGGCCCGCAAGTCATGAAGGGCTATTGGCAACAACCCGCCGAAACAGCAAATGTGATTACCCCAGATGGCTGGATGCGTACGGGGGATATTGCCCGTACTGATGACGACGGCTATTTCTTTATTGTGGACCGCCTGAAAGATATGATTATCGTGAGTGGCTTGAAGGTGTTGCCTCGCGATGTCGAAGAAGTGTTGTATATGCACCCGCAAATCCGTGAGGCGGCGGTGGTGGGTGTGCCTCATAAGACCCGAGGTGATGATACGGTGACGGCATTTATTGTGACTCATACGGGCGAAACAATTGATACCGAAGAATTAAAGACCTTCTGTCGGCAATATTTGGCTGACTTCAAAGTGCCCCGCCACTATGAATTCCGCAGTGAATTGCCCAAAACGACTGTTGGTAAGGTATTGCGACGGGCCTTGGTTCAAGAAATGACCGTGACGCAATAATTAGGAAAGGCGTTTGTGCACCCCTTTGCTCCAGTGGCAGAGGGGTGTACGTGTTTCGGTGGAGGTGCTTTTTTGGTACAATCGAAACAACTGTAAGGAATCTGACCATCGAGTGGTGTCGCCGATAATCTGTCCGTGTGGGACATGGAGTAAATGTGACCAATCAGAAAACAGCTCAATTACGCATGCGCCGTTCACAGCGGATTCGTGTGTTGCATCCACTTACCAATGCATTTGATGTGCGGTACGTGGTGCTGATTGTATTCGTGGTGGTTGCAATGGTGTTGGCGTTCCAATCACCACCGGCTGTTGATATTGCGGTAGGATCACTTGGGGATCGCTTGTTTTTGCAAAGTAGCGCTGGGCTCGGTGAGACCGATTTGCAGATGTGGTATGGCGATGAAATCAGTAGTGACGCGACCTCGGGACGGAGCCGTTGGACCCGTCAGACTGCGAACGTTGAAATCCCCATGTTTGACACCACGTCCGATATTTCGCTGATGGTGCGGATGGCTGGGTGGCCTGCAAATGTGAAGCACGGTGCGCTGACGCAACCCAAAGTAACGATTCAAGTAAATGGTACGACCACGACGGTATTTACGCCGACGGTCGAGTTTGCCGACTATTATTTTGTATTGCCGGCAACAGTCGGCCGAAATTCTGGTTTGCAATTGCAGATTCAGTCATCTGATGTATTTACCCAGACTACCACTGGCGCAGACATCCGCCCCAAAGGGGTGCGTATCGAGCGTATCGCTGCGGCTACTCCCAATGATTGGGTGGCATGGAGTAATCCCCCGTGGCTGTTGTTGTGTGCGGGGGTGATTTTTGCGACGTTGGTCTATATTTGGGCCATGATGCTGTTACTCCGTCCGATGCTCGCCTTGAGTATGAGTCTGGTGGTGCTGACGGGTATGGCAGTCGCATTGGCCTTCCAGCGTATCTATGTGGTGGCGTTGTTGCCCTATCTCATTGCTGGGGTGGGATTGGCGGTATTGTGGCAGTTGCGGAGTGACGTAGTCCGGATGATTGTTGCGCTACGGAATGCGTTTGGGCGTGGTGCAAGTATCGGGCTGGGGTTGATGGTTACGTGTGCCGCTGTGATTGCCATGGCGTGTCAATCATTTGGAATTGCACCATTTTTCGCGCATCCAATCTGGCAATTTACCGCTATTTGGGCTGCGGGAATGTTGTTATTGAGCATTGGGATTTTACGGCCAGTGGCAGGAATTGCTACGTGGCTGGATGTGCGTTGGCGCAGTCGTGGCGGCTGGTTGTTCGGGGTGGTGTTGCTCACGATTATTGTGCTGGCAGGCTGGATTATCCAAGCGGCCCCATTTATCGGACATGCCGATTATGCTGACAATGCAGTCGTTGCCCGTAACCTGTTACAAGGCCGTGGCTGGGTGGTTGATTATGTGACGCAGTTTTATCGTATCTACCCCAATGTGACGCATCCCCAAGAAACTTGGCCGCTGCTGCAACCAGTCTGGATTGCTACGATCTTTTTGTTGGCAGGGGTGAATGATATCGCTGCCCGCGTTCCAAATCTGATTTTTCTGGTGCTGGCACTGGTACTGGTTTGGCGTACGAGTGTCGTGATTTGGGATAAACGGGTAGGGGTGATTGCGGTAATTTTGGCCGCAGCTAATATTTTCATCTATCGCCAAATGATATATGCCACCAGTGATTTGGCGTTTATGGCGTTTCATCTTGGTGCCATGGGGGCGGTATTTGGCTTGCGCTTGCCTGATGATCCCCATCGGCAAGTGGCATGGTGGCAGACCCGTGTCGTGCGGGTGGTAGGGGCTGGGGTGTGGACGGGGTTGATGTTACTCCAAAAACCTGGTAGTGGTGGCATGAGTGCTATTGGGTTTGGGTTATGGTTGTTGTACGAATACCGCGCAACGTTTACCCAACCGCTGATTACCACGCGCCTCGACCGGTTGCGCAATAATGCGCGCCAATATGCTGAGCGATTGTGGCCGGTGGTGGTGTGGGCACTGGTAGCGTTGCTTTGTGTGGGTCCCTATGCCGAGCGGAATATGCGCTTGTTTGGTAGCCCGGGCTATACAACCGAGCAAACCGATACCTGGTTGTTGGAATATACCAATTGGGATGCGATTTATCGCGTCTATGCGCCGGACGGTGGGATTGGGAGTGGCGATATTCCCGACCGGAGCTGGTTGTTGCGGTGGGGATTTGATGGAGTAGCGCTCAAATTAATCCACCAAGTGGGGGCGATTCGTGATTATGTGATGCCATCATTTGGGTTCTTGCCAAATAGCTTTCATTCATTTGGGGCCGCCGAAAATGCCACTGGATTGTTAACAGATATGGCCTTGTGGTTCATGTTGCTGGGAATCATTGTGTGGCAAAATCAGCTGAGTGGCATGCTCCGTCGCTTAATCAGCATTGGATTTGCACCATACGTGCTGTTCATGGTGATCTACTGGCATGCCAACGAGCCGCGCTATTGGGTGCCGTTGTTGCCGTGGATGGCGATGTTCGCGGCAGTGGGCATGATTGCGGTCTACGATAGAGCCCGGCAGTGGTTTAATGGCCGGTTGAATGGCATTGCGCTGTTGGGATTATTGGCGGTAGTTGGATTGAGTGTGCAACCAAGTGTCACGTATGTCGTAAACCGACAAGTGATTGATGCCCAAATGGTGGCTGCGGACCTCGATATGTATGCCTTTTTGCGCAACAAAACGCCGTTAAGTGCGGTAATGATGACGCGAGTGCCGTGGCAATTGAATTGGTACGCCGAGCGCCCGGCAGTGATGATTCCTACCGATACGAATGCCCAGACGTTGTTGCGCCTCGCACGTCATTATCAGGCCCGATATTTGGTACTTGATGCATTGCAACGTCCAAATACCGCGACGCGCACGATGATTGCGGCGATGATTGCTGATACAACAATTGGCATGAAGGAAGTATATCGCACGCCAGAATATCCAGTAAACGATGCGGGGCGAACGTATACGATGCAGAGTGTGGTGTATGAATTCCCTAGTGATTATGCTGGGGCTACCCCCATCCGTTGAGGTGAGCAGTGCGTGTGTTAATGTTAGCGACTTCTTTTCCCAAATACGCCGGGGATACTACCGCGCCGTTTATCGCCGAAATTGCCGCTGGGGTGGTGGCGCATGGTGTGGCAGTGCGGGTATTGTTGCCCCACCACCGTGAGTTTCGTCATGACGCCAGCGAACGCGGAGTGGAGTTGCGTACATTTCGCTATGCGCCGCACCCTAGCTGGGCGTTGTGGGGTTATGCCGAAGCGTTGCAGGCTGATGTGGGATTACGCCGGCGGGCCTTGTATGTCACGCCATTTGCGTTGCTTGCCTCGACGTGGAGTTTGTGGTGGCAGGCGCGGGAGTTTCGCCCTGACATCATCCATGGGCATTGGCTGTTGCCCAATGGGTTGCCGGCCATGATTGTGGCGTGGTTGTGTCGTGTCCCCCTCGTCATTAGCATGCACGGCTCTGATGTGGCGATGGCTGAGCGCACGTCGCTCTACCGCCGTATCGCCGGCTGGATTTTTGGGCGGACACGGTTTGCCACTGCCTGTAGTGGTGATTTGCATCAGCGGGCGCTGGCATTGGGGGCCAACCCTACAACCACGATTACGTTGCCGTATGGGGTGGCTGCTGGTGAATTTCGCCCGGAATTGTACGATCGTGATTGGATTGCGCAGCGCTTTGGGATTGCGGCAACGGCACCGTTGCTGGTGGCGGTAGGGCGCTTTGTGACCAAAAAAGGCTT
>CANFUF010000034.1 GCA_947450095.1 Roseiflexaceae bacterium | reverse complement strand
CAGTAATAATAAAGGCCAGATCAAAATCCCCTCGACCGTTTCTGACATCGTCAAAATCGCAGCCGGGCGCGAATGTTCATTGGCCATCAAAGCCGACGGTACCTTGATTACCTGGGGCAATCCGATGTATCTCAACTTCCCTGCGGCAGCCTATAGTGCAGCAGCGGTATCGGTGGATTCCGCCAACCAAAATTCCGTCGTCGGCTTGCGTGACGGGCGCATCTTTGTGGCAGGGGTTAACCGCGCCAATGTAATGACGTCACGCACCGTAACCAATACCCCATTTATCACCCAAACACCCTCAGCCACCCGCCAGCGCACCGCCACCTTTACGCCACTCAATACAGCGACCGATACGGCTACTGCCACGGCCACCTTTACCCCCACGGTCAGTCGTACCGGCACCAATACCCGCACCAAGACTCCGTCGCGCACCAAGATGCCCAGTAGCACCCGCACGGCTACGCCCACACCGTAAATATGAACCCAAAATCATCCCACTCGGGTATGCAATACCTGAGTGGGGTGATTTATTCTCCAAATACTAGTGTATTTTGATCAAGAATCGCTCCTCTGTATCCCGTACCACACCAGCAAACTCAGGCTATAATAAACAATAATGAGTCCGGAGAGTGAGTAATTATGTCATTACGTATTGGAATCGTCGGTTGTGGTGGCATTGGGCGCACCCACATGCAGGCGTGGCTTACCGCTGGGTATCAGCCTGTTGCGGTATGTGATACCATCCCTGCAGTAGCGCATACCCTTGCCGCACTCAGTAATGCGACCGTGTATAGCGATGCGGCAACATTATTTGCGAACGCCCAACTCGACATCGTCAGCATCTGTACCCCACCCACACTCCATGCCGAGCTTGCAATTGCCGCCCTCGATTACAAGATTGCCGTATTGTGTGAAAAACCAATGGCACCGACTCTCGCAGAATGCGATGCAATGATTAACGCAGCCACACGCAATCACACGCTCCTCAGTGTAGGGTTTTGTCATCGCTACCAACCGCACATCGAAGTCATAAAGTCACAGATTGTGTCTGGTGCAATAGGCGAAATCATCATGTTCCGTAATCGATTTGCGGGCCACATGCCCAATGTCGAGACACGTTGGTTTAGTGACCCAGCCCTCGCCGGTGGGGGGGTAATGGTAGATACGTGTGTTCATTCTGTCGATATGTTTCGTCATTTAATCGGCGATGTAGCCCGAGTCCAAGCAAGTGCCGTAACCCGTACCACCACACTCGGACCAGCGCTCCAAGTCGAAGATACCGCAGTCATCACCCTTACCAGTATCGACGGTGTGATTGGAGTAATCGAAGCGAGCTGGCGTACCCCGCCGGGAGAATGGGTGGTGAGTGTGTACGGTACCGCTGGTAGCCTCACCCTTGACTACGACACGATGCAACTCTGGCACTGTGATGCGCACGGCCAAAAACAACAACTTGCCGTGCCGGACGGCGACCGTTTTGTCAATGAAGTGGCGCATATCGCGGCCTGTGTCCGTGACAATACACCTCCACGGGTGAGTATGGCTGATGGTCGTGCGGCCTGTGATATTTTGGTACGGGCCATGCGGAGTGCCCAACGAGAGGAATAAATGCAACTATCACGAATATGCATCATTAGTATCCTGGCCATGATGGTTAGCGCATGTCAAGCATCGTTGCCAAACGCACTCCAATCAACGAGCGCAACTACTGCCTATCCCAATCCAGGGACGCCAATTACCCTTGCCAATAACCCGTCCTACCCAGACCCAAACGCCCCCCCCAACACAGACCCAGCGTACCCAACGCCCGCAGAGTTGCCAACTGCAGCGCCCCAACAACCAGTTGCACCACCATCCATTCCAGAACCGAATCCAAACGAGATGCCACCTATTACTACTGGGGCAAACTTACAACAACCCGGCATATACACGGTCAAAATCATTTCCGTCAATAAGGGCAATCAAGTATTAGTAAGCAATGAAACCAGTGAACAACTCGTGGCCTTGGTCGGTATTTTTACCGTTGACCCAGCCCAAGCCAACTGTGAAAACCAATCCAACGATCGGTTAGTCCTGTTGACGGCCAATCCAGCTGCAACCTATACATTGACCGTCATCAAACCTGATCCCAATGATCCAGCCGTCGTTATCGGCAAAATAGTCCGCCACGATACTATTGATTTGGGACTCGATCTGATTGCGTCTGGACTGGCACTGCGCAATACCGACACCTTTGCTGGCAGCGAAAACTACGTCACGCTCGAGGCATCGGCCAAAGCCGAAAAGCTCGGACGATGGAATGAACCGTGTAAATTCAGCGATAGCATCATCGGCACACAACAAGCGTAAAAACGGTTACCACACAAAAACATCCCCTTTAGCGCATTATTGGCGCTAAAGGGGGTGTTTACCACACCACATTATTTTTGGCGGAGTACCATCAACTTCCACCACAGTTGGACGAGTTGCACCAAAGTACGCCAAATCCGGGGAAAGTTGAAAAACTGACTTTGGCCATAGGTGCGATGAAAATGATGCACTGGAACTTCAGCAAAATGCTTACCCGCATCTTGGAGTTTTTTGACGAGCTCCAAACAAATCGTCCCGCTGTCTGATTCAAGCACCACATCGCGCATGGCACTACGGCGAATCAACCGGAAATCACAGTCGACATCACGCAATTTGAAGCCAAACAAAAACTTCACGGTGTGATGATACATGCGCCCAATAATTTTGCGGTGAAACGGATCGCTCCGGTCAATTTTGTAGCCATTTACCACATCGATATCGTCACGCAAGGCCCCCAACAACAAACGAATTTCCCGTGGGTCGTATTGGGCATCACCGTCCGTATAAAAAATAAAATCCTTCTCGCAAGCCGCAAATCCGGCACGCAAGGCACCACCATACCCTAACGGTTCGGCATGCGCTTGATAACGAAAATGGGAATATTGCTCAGCGAGTTCTTTCAAGACTTGCACGGTATAATCCGTACTGCCATTTTCGATGACAATCACTTCATAATCATCGCTGACTTCGGCTAATGTCTGCAACGTGGTAACCACCAAGCTACCAATTGTGCCCCCATCGTTGTAGGCAGGAAAGAACGCCGAAATACTAGGACGATTACTAGTCATGACAATGCCACTCCGTCAAAGAGCCACGTTACCACGTAGCCGGTATTTTACTCTCAATAGTATACACGTAAATATCGGTATCTGGCGGCGCAAGTTTCGACAAAAGTGTAGAGACGAAGTCCCTGTGGTATGATAACAGCAGTCCGTACAACAACGAGAAAACCGCAATGACACTGGATATTTTGCACCTGCTCCGGCATGACATCGCCACGTTTGCGCCGTATAGCCCGATTGTACCGCTCGACATCCTCGCGCAACAACTCGGATTCCAGCGGGACCAACTCATCAAACTCGATGCCAACGAAAATCCCTACGGTCCCACCGCTGCCACCCGGGCTGCCCTCGCCACCCTTACCACCCCTGAAGGTGCCCGCGACATGGTGGCACTCTACCCCGACCCCGACAATACTGCGCTCCGCACCGCCATCGCCCAGCATCTCGGTCACGCAATCGACCGCATCATTTGTGGCAATGGCTCAGATGAATTGATTGACCTACTGTTGCGTGCCACTCTTAGTCCGGGAGACGCCGTAATTGACGTCACCCCTTCGTTTGGCATGTATGCCTATGGCACACAATTATGTCAAGGAAAAATTGTCGATGTCCCGCGCGACGCCAATTTCGATCTCGATATTGACGCAATTCGGGCAGCTATCACCACCAATCATGCCAAAATAATTTTTTTGGCGGCCCCCAACAACCCCACCGGTAATCCATTGCGCCGTGACGAATTAGTCGCCTTGCTCGATTTACCCTTGATTGTCGTAGCCGACGAAGCCTATGCCGAATTCAGTGGGATTACCTACCTTGATTTAATCAACGACCACCCCAATCTCGTCGTGCTACGCACCTTTAGTAAATGGGCTGGTCTGGCCGGGTTGCGGGTCGGCTATGGCGTCATGCACGAGTCACTAGCAACGCAGCTCCGCAAAGTCAAGCAGCCCTATACGGTCAATGTGGCTGCCGATGTGGCAGCTACCGCCGCCGTCCGCGATTTTGCGACGATGGCACCTATTTTGACCAAAATCACCCAAGACCGTGATGATTTAACCCACGCATTAACTGCCATGGGGTGTATGGTTTATCCCAGTGTGGCTAATTTTTTGTTGGTCAAAACACCCGTGGCTGCGAGTCACGTACGTGATGTGTTGCGCAAAAACGGCATCCTCATCCGTTATTTTGCCAAACCACGCCTCAACGACGCTATCCGGATTAGTGTCGGTACCCCTAGTCAACACGAACGCCTGCTCGATGTACTCCAGCAGACATTCTCTGCATAACCACAAGGAACACACATGCCCACTGAAGACTTGCGCAGTCTGCGCGATTTTGCTACCGAGTTAGCCTGGAATGCAGGGCGCGTGACGTTGCGCCACTTCCAGACCAATTTTGTCGCCGAAATCAAAGCCGACAACTCACCCGTCACCATTGCCGACCGTGAATCTGAGCGTTTGATGCGCCAAATGATTGAAGAGCGCTACCCCCACCATAGTATCCTCGGCGAAGAAGAAGGCGAAACCCGCCCCGGTGCCAGTTTCCGCTGGATTCTCGATCCCATTGACGGCACCAAAACCTTTGTGGCCGGCGTCCCCATGTATACCGTGCTGGTGGGACTTGAGCGCGACGGCGTACCCGTCGTCGGTGCAGTGGCCTGCCCGCCTACGGGCGAAATGGTGACGGCAGCCCTTGGCGAAGGATGTCTGTGGAATGGACGGGTGGCCCGCGTCAGTCAAACCACGCATCTCAAGGATGCCGTATTGTCTTGTACCGACGTCATCCACATGGATGAATATGATCGTGGTCCTGCCTTCAAAAGCTTGAGTAACAGTGTCCGTATGTTGCGGGGCTGGGGCGATGCCTACGGGCATATGTTGGTCGCCACCGGCCGGATTGATGTCATGCTCGACGCCGTGATGAGCCCATGGGATTGCGCCGCATTGGTGCCTGTGCTCCAAGAAGCCGGCGGCACTTTTACCGATTGGCAAGGGGTTAGCACGATTTATGGTGGTGGCGCTATCTCAACCAACGGGCGACTTTTTGATGAAGTAATGTCCCATGTACGGGGCGTATCATAAGTGAGAAAGGGACGGCTATGCGGGTTGTAGCACTGATTATGGCAGGCGGCGAAGGAGCTCGCCTCAGCGTATTATCGGAAAAACGCGCCAAACCATCCGTACCATTTGCCGGTAAATTCCGCATCATCGACTTCCCACTTTCGAATTGTGTCAATTCGGGAATTTTCGATGTGGCGGTACTCACGCAGTACCAACCCCACTCCCTCAACGGGCATATCGGCAACGGCAAGCCGTGGGACCTCGACCGTAGCAACGGCGGCGTACAACTCTTGCAACCCTACCAAGGGCGCAACGAAGAAGGCTGGTACCAAGGCACATCAGATGCTGTGTTGCAAAACATCAACTACATCCGCGAACGTCGGGCCGATCTCGTCGTCATTTTGTCGGGTGATCATATCTACAAAATGGACTACGCCCCGATGATTGAATTCCACCTGCAACAAAAAGCCGATTTGACCGTCGGGGTCATGCATGTGCCGCTCGACGAAACCGATCGCTTTGGGATTATGACCGTCAACGAAGCCATGGAAGTGGTCGAATTTACCGAAAAACCAAAACAACGCGACAAAGGCACCTTGGCCAACATGGGTATCTATGTGTTTAACGCCGATGCGCTGATTCGGGCCCTCACCACCCAAGACAACGGCGTGGCCCGCACCGACTTTGGCAAACATGTCATTCCCTCGATGGTCGAGGCCGACCGCGTCGTCGCCTACCCATTCTCCGGCTATTGGGTCGATGTCGGTACGATTGATTCATACTGGCGCACCAGCATGGAACTCCTCGACCCCACCAACACACTCAATCTGTATGATCCCGATTGGGTGTTGCATACCCGCAGCGAAGAGCGCCCACCTG
This sequence comes from Roseiflexaceae bacterium, assembly GCA_947450095.1. GTDB lineage: Bacteria > Chloroflexota > Chloroflexia > Chloroflexales > Roseiflexaceae > UBA965. Next base: position 18,476 of record CANFUF010000034.1, on the reverse strand, counting down.
CCAAGATTGGACCGGGCGCCATGGTGAATCAAAGTATGGTCTGTAACGGCTGTACGGTGCTTGGCACCGTCGAGCGCTCGGTATTGTCGCCGGGGGTGTATGTAGCGCCTGGTGCAATCGTGCGCGACAGCGTCATCATGACCGATACCTGGATTGGACCAGGCAGTATCATCGACAAAGTAATTATCGACAAACAAGTGGTAATAGGCGCCAATGCAGTCGTAGGGTACGGCGATGATTTGCTCACTCCCAATGCCAAACAACCCGACAAAGTCAACACCGGCATCTCGGTAATTGGCAAAAACGCCCACATTCCTGCCAATTGTCATATCGGCCGGAATGTGGTGGTCAATGCTGATTGTCGTGAAGCGGACTTCCCCACCCTCGATGTACGGTCGGGGATGACGATCTAACCCAAATTTAACGTAACAATTCACCAATACGGCGCCCCAATTGGCTAAACCAATTGTGGGTGCCGTATTGGTCTGTAAAGTGCTGCACCGCTTGGTCGGGACCGGGATCTTTGCCACCTGCAGATTCCAACATATACCAACGATGTTCCATAATCCAGCGGTACAAATCGGCTTCGGTACGCCCTGGGAAGCGATTCAGGACATCATGAGCGCGAATCGCCTGAATGACCGGCATATACACATCGTCATACCAACTCGCCACTGCTTCTTCACTGGCAATCGGACGATTGAGTTCTTGTCCCATAAAATAGCGGTGCCCATTAATATGGCGAATCAGTTCGAGATAGCCCCCTTGTTCACTAAACTCAATCCGTTGTTGAGGGCGCATCACATGTAGCTGTGTCCAATCCAAAAAGTCGGCGTATTCTTCTTTGATTGGTAATTCATCAAGACGCAGTGAGGCATCGATGGGCACATCAATCAATAATTCGTCGACATTGGCATCGATGTCGGTTTGGCCTTGGCGGCGCGCCACCGATACGCGATGATTACCATCACGCACAAAGTAGACGTCACCGATTTTGTACAAATCAATCGGAGGCAAATCGATATACAGCTGATTCGCCATATCGACATTCATCCAACGGTCACGGATATGGTCGCTCCGGGGCAAGAAATGACGATCAAAATCACCATAGCGCCCTTCGCTACCAATGATTTGGTCGAGTGGCACAGTACAGAGCCCAATATGACGTTGGCCACGAATTTGCAAACGGTTACGCACTTCTTCGAGGGCCAGTAGTTCGTGGGGTGCGTGGAGCAAGGCATCACGCAATGCGGATAGCCATTCACGGCGGCGCGCATCATCAAAGTGCGCCCGTGCCAAACTATTAAAAAACGAATTCTGTTGATCTGCCATTGTAGTTTTCCATTAGTCCGTTAGTATGTGGGGGCAATCGTCATATCACGATATCCCGCAGTATTAAGAATCCGCGTATGGTTGTAGTATGTTTCGGTGGCAACACCATACGAATATGAGCGATGGACATGTCCATGAATCCAATAACGGGGCCGGAACCAGCGTTGTAACGTCACAAACGCCTTGGAGCCACGATGCGGGCGATCAGCGCCGTCATGAATCCCCGCCAACGGGGCATGACTAAGCATCACATCAAGGCCACGGCGACGGTGCGCATTGTGCCACATGATACGGGTAGCGAGGCGCAAACACCGCGCCATCATTTGTGTTTCGGTGAATTGGGGACCATTGTCCAAATTATAGCGGAGTGAGCCACCGAGTCCCGCCACCAACAAGCCGTTGACGCGCACCACCGCATCATCGACGGCAATACAGCCACGGGGGCCTGTCAGTAGTTCGCCAGATTCCAATAATTCAGGGTGGTCATGATTCCCCAGCACATATAGACAGGGGATACTCAACATGGTGGTGACGTATTCGAGGTAGTAATACGGCAAATCCCCACAGCCAAATACCAACGCCACATCAGCAAATCGTTCTTTGATTTGCAGACTATACACCAGTGGCACTACCTCGTCGCTGAGTGTCAGTACCCGCATCGGCGCTCCACTTCTAATCGTCGTCACCAAAGGCGACATCATGCAAACAGGGAATTTCGATCGTAAACGTTGTTCCTACCCCCAATGTAGAGGCGACGGCGACACTGCCGTTATGAGATTCCACAATATATTTGACAATAGCCAGGCCAAGTCCAGCGCCACTCCCCACATACGCCCGGGTGCGCGAGCGATCAGCGCGAAAGAAACGATCAAATACATGCGGGAGATCTTCGCTACTAATTCCCACGCCAGTATCTTGGATCGTCACGATTGCCATATCGTCATGACTCGTTAACCGACAAACAACACTGCCACCATCAGCCGTATGTTGTAACGCATTAATACAAATATTGAGGATGGCTTGCTTGAGGCGGTCACGGTCTCCATTCACCATGGCAACTTGTTGGACATCCAGTCGGAGGGTAATGTTGCCGGCGAGTGATTTCAAATCACGAATGGTTTCGAGCAATAACGTTGCCATATCAACCACCTCAAAGCGCATCCCAGCCGCAGCTTCATTGCGAGCAAGCATCAACAAATCATTGACCAAACGAATCAGGCGTTCGGTTTCACGTTGCATATCATCAAGCGATTCATTGAGGAGCTCAGGGTCACGCATGGCACCACGATGAAGGATTTCGATGTTGCCCTTCATCGCCGCTAGCGGCGTCCGTAATTCATGCGATGCATCTGCGAGAAAACGGCGCTGCGCTTCAAATAAAAGCTCGATCCGTTCGAGCAAATCATTCACCGTGACCGTCAATAGTTGCAATTCGTCTTGGACGGTAGGGACCGGCACGCGGCGGCGCAAGTCAGCAGCACTGACGATACTTTGGGCTGTACGGGCAATGACGTCGATTGGGCGGAATACCGCCCGGGTCAACCATGCCCCACCTTGGGCGGCCACAATCATCACCGCGACGCCACCAAACGCCAAGGCATACAAAAAAAAGCGTAGGGCGCGTTCGGTTTCACCAACTGGGCGGACTAATTGCAGCACACCACCAACCTGCACGGTATGCGTCAGCACATTGACATACGTCAATGGCACTACCAGCACACGCAGGCGTGCCACCCCAATATCCGTCGTAACACGGAGTGGATGCCCCGTAACCGCATACAGGACTGTATCGCGGTCAAGTGTCAGTCGACGCGCCAAACCTGGTTGACGAATTAAATTGAGGGAACGGGAGCGAATTCGACCGTCTGGACTATAGACAATCGCCAATAAATTTGTGGTCGCAAAATTTTTAATCGCATCGGGCTCTACAATAGTATTATCATCATCCATAATTTGCGGTTCGGTACTCGATTTGGTGACACTTTCTTGGATGACTTGGGCGCCCAAATCGAGCTCATTGTCGATACTGTTAATCAGTGCCGTATTGACCACATAATACAACCCAAAATCAAGCAGCGTCAGTGCTACCGCAAATAACCCCACATAAGCCAATGTTAATCGTAGCCGTATTGACACGCGGGTATCTCCCAAAGGTACGTATATTACTCGATAGGCACGACGTACCCCGCCGAGACCCATCCTTCGTTGCCATCACTATCACGCACATTCCGCCACACCACATCTTCGACTGTTTTATTGGCACCCACAACCTGCAAGACGGTACCATCAGGCAATGTTTTGAGGACTTCAGCAGTGCGACTTGGGGCTTTGCGCAAAAACAGCCCTGCGGCGCCCGTCCCATTGACCCGCACCTGGGCATTGGCAATAGACACCGTCATGGTTGGTAACATTGTTGCGTCGGGAAGCACCGTCGCCGTCATATTTGCGGCCGTTGCCATATTAACCGTAGGGATACGGTTGCCCAACAAAGCCCAATTCACCACAATGAAAAAAATCAAAATAATCGCCAAAGCCAATCGCCAACCACCCATCAAAAACACCGCACCCCAACTACTCGTACGACTCAACGGTGAACGTTGCGTCGTACGCCGATGATCGTCGTTTAGCGTACGATAGACGCGATCGGCTTCACGCACAGGTTCACCCGGATAATTATGCTGATTATCGGGATCTTCATAGTGGGTCATGGCTCCCTCCACACAAACAACACACAATATCATTCATTATGCAATATTACTATCATAGTAACACCAATTAGCGTTATTCGTCACGAATCCGTTGCCGCCAATATTCCAATGATTCGACAACAATCTGTTCCATCGTGATTTGTGGTTGCCAACCGGTCACCGCCACCAAGCGACTATTGTCACCACGCAAAATCGGCTCATCGACAGGGCGCAACCGACTCGGATCGACCTGGATAGTTACCGGCACACGACCGTGCGCCACCACCATATCCAAAATATCCCCAATCCGGACCGCCCGCCCCGAACACATATTGTACACAGTGCCCCCCGGCGCGCGTTGAATCAACGCCCACAATGCCCGTGCCACGTCATCAACGTGGGTGTAGTCACGTTGCGGCTCGAGATTTCCTACCTGAATCAGCGCCTCTTGACGCCCTACCTCGATAAGTGCCATTTGCCGACAAAAAGTCTGAATGGCGGTACGATCACCTTGACGTGGCCCTACATGATTAAACGACCGCGTCACCACCGTATGCACGCCATAACTATCAAAATATTGCAACCCCAACAGTTCTTGACCCACTTTGCTAATCCCGTACGGTGAGGCAGGCCGCATGGGGTGGGATTCTTGGATGGGAATTGCATCGGGTGATACCACGCCATATTGGGCACTTGAACCGGCAATATGGACCCGCGCCGCCGGTGCATGCCGCCGCACCGCTTCAAGCAGATTAATCGTCCCCTCGACATTAGCCCGCATGGTCGCTACCGGCGCCCCCCACGAGGCCGACGGGTAGCTTTGGGCGGCGAGATGGAAAATATAATCGGGTTGGGCCTGGGCAACCGCATCAGCAACGGCAAATGCGTCTTCGATATCACCTTCATAAAAGGTAATCTGCGATTGTACCCGCGCCAAAGCCCTCGGATCGCTCCGCCAGCGCCGAAACACCGCTAACTCCACATCGGGCTGGCGCACCAAATATTCCGCCAGGCTACTCCCTACCGGACCGGTTGCACCGGTAATCAAGACACGCGCCATGCGTCCCCTCCACCCTATTCCATACATTTTTTATTGCTACCACTATACAATACCTGCGCCAATCAGTGTACAGCCGTAGCCTGCTGCGTCTAGGGTTTTGGCGTAGGTATTGATTATGAATGACAAAAAAACGCCCTCAACAATACATCCTCACAAGCAAGGCTGTATGGAGCGGGCGCCGTCACGAGGTGCCAATTATTCAGCTTATGCAAAAAAAGACAGAATCACCCCAAATAGCACGAAATTCACGAGGTGATTGCCAATTTCAATCCCCCACACATAAAATGGATGCGCAGCAAACAATTTGTTGACGAGATAGGTGGGCATCACGAAGGCCAACCAAAAAACCATCCCTGCTTGGGCGCCTTGTATCCACGTATAACCCTGTGGATAGATTGCGTGTAGCACAACCGACATCATTACTGCTTGCACAAAACAGGCCACAAAGGTCAACCCAAACACCATCCCCATGTTTTGGCCACCACCGGGGATTTGTGCGCCGGTTTTGCTAATACCTGCCCACCAAATGGGGAAAAACGTTTTGGGACCAAACCACAACGACCCACTCACAATCGCCACAATCATACAAATCAACACACCCAGCCATGGAATCGTCGCAAAATCAAACATTGTCGGTATCCTTAACTATTATGCAAATGCGTCAAATTTTACGAGCTATAGCGATATTCGTCAAACACTCAGCCAAAATATCACTAAATACCAGTCGCATATCTCCCCTGAATTCACGCTATAATAGAGACTCAGTATGGTTTGATTCGGTAGGAAGTATGCCCATGAAGTATATTGCTACGATTGGTCTCGAGGTCCATGCCCAGATTCGCACCACATCCAAGATGTTTTGCGGCTGTCGCACCGATGCCTCGCAGGCCGCCCCCAACACCAATGTCTGCCCTGTTTGTTTGGGGCTGCCTGGTGCCTTACCGGTGCCCAATCGCCGTGCCATCGAATTGGCCACGATGACCGGGCTGGCGTTGCATTCCACCATTACCCGCGATAGCACGATTAGTCGCAAAAACTACTTCTACCCTGACTTGCCATCCTCATACCAACGCAGTCAATACGAAGACCCGTTGTGTCTGGGTGGTTATGTCGAATTCCCCAGTGCTGGTGGCACCCGCCGCATCGAGCTCACCCGCATCCACATCGAAGAAGACACGGGCAAGCTTACCCACATGCCCGACGGTAGCTCGCTGATTGATTACAATCGTGCCGGCGTGCCATTGATGGAAATCGTGTCGGAGCCCGATATCGCCAGTGCCGAAGAAGCTCGCCTCTACTTCCAAACCCTGCATCAACTCCTTTTGTGGATTGGGGTCAACAGCGGCAATTTGGAAGAAGGCGCCTTGCGCTGTGATGCCAATGTGTCAGTACGCCCCGAAGGCCAAAAGGAATTCGGTACCAAGGTCGAAATCAAAAACGTCAACTCGTTCCGCAATGTCGAGCGAGCAATCAACTATGAAATCGAACGCCAAATCAGCGTGGTTAGCAGTGGTGGCAAAATCATCCAATCGACCCGCGGATGGAACGACGCACTCGCCAAAACCATCGAGCAACGCACCAAAGAATTTGCTCACGACTATCGCTACTTCCCGGACCCCGATATCCCGCCTTTGCAGATGGAAGCCGAATACGTCACGCAAATTGCCGCTCGCTTGCCCGAATTACCCGCTGCCCGCCGCGAACGCTTTAGCACGCAATACGGGCTCAACATCAAAGATGCCGATTCGTTGACCATCACGCACGAAGTCGCGGATTTTTATGAAGAAACCGTCACCGCCACTATCGCTACGGGCGGTAGTGCCCGCGACGCCGCCGTCTGGATTATCGGCGAATACTTCCGCTTGCTCAACGACAGTGGTGATGACATCACCCATGCCGCTCAGCGCATGACGCCACACCACATCGCCACCATCGTGGCGTTGGTGACCAAAGGGACCATTACACGGGCGTCCGCCAAGGAAGTTTTTGAGGAATGTTACCAACATGGTACCGACCCCGAAAAAATCGTCGCCAGCCGAGGCTTGGCCGTTATCGGTGATAGTGATGCCTTGCTTACCATGGCACGGGCTGCGGTCATTGCCAACCCCAAAGCCGTCGCCGACTTCAAAAGTGGCAAAGACGCCGCCATCAAGTTCCTTGTCGGGCAAATCATGAAGGCTTCCCGTGGGCAAGCGAGTCCCCAGGCTGCTGAAGCAGCCGTGGTGGCGGCCCTATCCGAAGTATAATGGCACTATTCCGTTAGATTAGTGATATGGCATGTACTCGATCCAGCGATTAGAATGCATTCTTTGTCACTCTTTATACCGAAAAAGTGCATTGGCTACCAATTTGTGCAGTTTGACACAAATTGCCCGAAGTGGTAGCATAATGCCCGTTAATCGGCATGTACACTCATACTGGCGAACTGAAAGTAAGCAGGTTATTTATGCCGCCAATCACCGAACACGTCGTCTTGCGTGATAATGACGTACCAAACATTGCGGACCTCGATGTCTACATCAAGCATGAAGGCTACGAGGCGCTCCGCATTGCCGTCACAGAAAAGACCCCCGCCGACGTTATTAACGTTGTCAAAGAAGCTGGTTTGCGCGGCCGTGGTGGCGCAGGCTTCCCGACGGGTGTGAAGTGGGGCTTTTTGCCCAAGGATGTCTATCCTCGCTACTTGTGCTGTAATGCTGACGAGAGCGAACCAGGTACATTCAACAATCACCAAATCATCGACCGCAATCCCCACCAACTCATCGAAGGGGTGGCGTTAGCGGCCTATGCCATTGAATGTCAAACCGCCTTCATCTACATCCGTGGTGAATTCGCCGCTGGAGCCCTACGCCTCGAAAAGGCCATCGCCGATGCCACCGCCCGTGGCTTCCTCGGCAAAAACGCCTTTGGCACCGGTGTGAATATCAACATCATCGTCAGTCGTGGTGCCGGCGCCTACATCTGTGGCGAAGAAACCGCCTTGATGGAATCACTCGAAGGCAAAATCGGCCAACCCCGCCTCAAGCCACCATTCCCTGCGATTGCCGGTTTGTACAGCAAACCAACTATCGTCAACAATGTCGAAACCCTCACCAACGTGCCCCGTATCGTCCTCAAGGGTGCCGCATGGTACCGCCAAAACGGCACCGAGAAAAGCCCTGGTACCAAGGTCTTTTCGGTATCGGGACATGTACGCAAACCAGGCAACTACGAAGTGCAATTCGGTACCACCATGCGCGAGCTCATCTATGACTACGCCGGTGGCATGCGCGAAGACCGCAAGGTCAAAATCATCGTCCCTGGTGGTGCGTCAGCAGCCTGGTTGACTGAAGCCAACATCGATGTGGCGATGGACTATGAATCACTCGCTGCCGCCGGCACCATGCTCGGCTCAGGTGGCGTGATTATTTTGGACGAAACCGTCAGTGCGGTGGAGTTGGCCTACAAAATGGATGAGTTCTTTAAGCATGAGTCGTGCGGTAAATGTACGCCGTGTCGTGAAGGTACCCACTATTTAGTCAAAACCCTGCATCGTCTCAACCATGGTGGCGCCCAAAAGAACGATATCGCCAAACTCCACGACATCTACAACCAGATGGCCGGCAACTGCTTCTGTTTGTTGGGTGAAAGCGCCGTGGTGCCCATCCGCACCGCCCTCAAGCTCTTCCCCCACGAATTCGAAGAAGCCCTTGCCAAATCATCTGCACGGCACGCCATTCCGCTGACCTTGGCGCACTAGTGCTGGACCGTATACAATCGGACAGCCGGGAGTAAGAGAACGATGCCAGACGTAAACGTAATAATTGATGGAAAGTCGGTTGCCGTCCCCCCCGGCACCAACATCGTCGATGCGGCTCGCCATGCTGATGTGGCGATCCCAGTCTTTTGTTATCACCCCAAAATGAAGCCCGTCGGCATGTGCCGGATGTGCTTGGTCGAAGTATGGACACCCCGCATCGACCCCGCCACCCGCCAAGTCGTGATGGGACCCGATGGGTTGCCCCAAATGGCCTTGATGATGAACAAACTCCAAGCCGCCTGTGTGACTCCGGTCAGCGACGGCATGGTCATCAAAACCACCACCGAAAAAGTCAAGTTCGCCCAACGTGGCGTACTTGAATTTTTGTTGACCTCACACCCCCTCGACTGCCCTGTCTGTGACAAGGGTGGCGAATGCCCACTCCAAAACTTGACCATGCAATGGGGTCCCGAAGTATCGCGCTTTGACTATGCCGACAAAGTCCACTTTGAAAAGCCCGTCAAGCTCAGCGATGTCATCTACCTCGACCGCGAGCGCTGTATCCTCTGTTCACGCTGTGTGCGCTTTCAAGACGATATCGCCGGCGATTCGGTGCTTGGCTTTGACAATCGTGGTCGCTCATGGGAAATCATCTCGAAGTCAGAACCGGGCTTCGATTCGAAGTTCTCAGGTAACACCACCGACATCTGTCCCGTGGGTGCCTTGACCAACGCCGACTTCCGCTTCCGTGCTCGTGTGTGGGAAGTGCGTAGCACGCCGAGCGTCTGCACGCACTGCTCAGTTGGCTGTAATTTGACCATCGACGCCCGCCAAAACAAATTGATGCGCATCATGCCCCGTGAAAACGACACCGTCAACGAAATCTGGCTGTGTGACAAAGGTCGCATGGGTCAGCGCTTTTTCGAAAGTGTCACCCGTATCACCACCCCAATGGTGCGCCACAACGGTAAATTGGTCGAATCAACCTGGGAAGATGCCCTCAACCGCATCGCCAGCAACATGGCCAATATCGTCGAGCGCTCGGGCAACAACGCGGTGGCTGGGCTTATTTCGGATAATCTACCCAACGAAGACCTCTACGCCTTCCGCAAGCTCATCAGTGATGTCTACGGCAGCGCTTCACTCGACCACCGCCTCGGCTTGCTCACCGATGTAAGCATCGACGATGCACCGCTCCAAGTAGGTGTCGGTCGCGATACCAATCTGATGACCATCGGCAAGGGGACGAGCGTACTCGTAATTGCCGCCGACCCCGAAGAAGAAGCCCCCGTCTACTTGCTCCGCTTGCGTGGCATCCAGAGCCGTGGTGGGGCGGTACACGTGGTCAACTCGTTTGCTACCAAGCTCGGCAAAACCGCTTCAAGCGATACCCGTATCGCCCAAGGTGGCGAATCAGCCTTTGCACTGGCCTTCCTCAAGCAAGTAGTCGACGCCCAAGCCGCTACCGGCTTTGAACGGCGCTTGCGTGGACTTGACGAGGTGCGCCAGCAATTAGCCAAGCACTCCCTCGAGAGCCTACTGGCCACTGCCGGTATCAGCGCCGATCAACTCAAAAAAGTGGTTGACGCCTACATGACTGCCAGCAATAGCATCATCATGTACGGTCGCACGGCCTTACAAATCGGGGCTGCCGTCACCCAAAACCTGGCCAGTGCTGCCATGATTACCGGCAAGTGTGGTAAAGCCAACAACGGGCTCATCGCCTTGACCAACGGTGCCAATACGATTGGTGCTACGGCCTTGGGGATTCGCCCAGCCAAGGGTGGTGCCAATGCCAACGAAATGTGGAGCCAAGCCGAACAAGGACAGCTTCGCGGATTGTTCATCGTCGGTATAGATCCCGCCGGCAAAAGCGAGCGCGTCGCCCAAGCACTCGAAGCCGTCGCCAAACATGGTTTTGTGGCAGTCCAATCGATGTTTATGAGCGAAACCGCCAAGCGCGCCGATGTGGTATTGCCACTGATGGCCACCGCTGAGCGTGATGGGACGATTACCAACGCTGAACGGCGAGTACAGCGCTTCCGCACGGCCACCGCCGCGCCGGCAGCCATGATGCCCACGTGGCAGGTATGTGCGACGGTAGCCGAATACGCCACCGCCAGTGTGAGTAACGGTCGGACTGCCGTAGCGAGTGGCTGGAATTATGCCGTCACTAGTGACGTCACCGACGAAATTGCCAGCGCCCAAGCCCGTTTTGCCGGTGTAACCTATACCAGTCTTGATTTGAGCATCAACTCGTGGGGTCGTCAGACCAATGAGCTCTTTTATTACGACGGTACTTCCTACAGCAATAGCGAAGGGTTAGGCGTACAATTGGCAAGTATTGCTGATGATAGTAACGCCCCATTGCACACGGCAGCAGTTGCGCCAGTGGTATATGAGCCCAAGGGTGAATTCACTATGTTGATGCAAATGCCCGTCCGAGCCTACGACGGCGGCGAATGGAGCACTGATTCCAAGTTGGCATCACGTCAAGTGACCGCCCACGTGGTGCTCTCCGTTGCCGACGCCAGTCGTTGGGGAATTGCCATTGGCGACCTCGTCGCCTTGTCTTCACCGGTTGGTAGCGCCTTGGTGCGGGCCCAAATCGATGCAGGGCTGGCTGAAGGGCAAGTATTATTGCCAGATGTCGCCGGTGCACCCACTAATTTGGCATTGGGAGCCTACACCCGTGTATCAGTTCGTCGCGCCGAATAGCAGGGGACTGAGGAGGATTTGATGGATTGGATTGCGATACTTATCCTGTTAGTGCGCTGTTTGGTACTGGCACTAGCCTCGACCACCTTGTTCGCCTACTTTACGCTGTTTGAGCGCCGCCTGTTGGCCCGCTTCCAAAACCGCGTAGGGCCCAACCGCGCCGGCTATATTCCATTACCCGGTGGCAAAAAACTCTTTGGTGGCTTCCTCCAGCCCGCCGCCGATGCCGTTAAGCTTTTTTTCAAAGAAGACGTCATCCCCGCCTTAGCCGATCGCTGGGTCTATCTGATGGCACCTGGTTTCGCCGTCGTCCCAGCGTTGATTATCTGGGTAGCCATCCCCTTGGGGAACTGGCCAGACGGCAATGGTGGTAACTGGTTGCATTACGCACCCATCGATGTCGGTATTTTGTATTTGTTGGCAGTCACATCAGTCGGCGTGTATGGCATTGCCATTGCCGGCTGGGCCTCAAACAACAAATATTCGATGCTTGGTGGGATTCGGGCATCGGCTCAGGTCATTTCGTATGAATTAGCGTTAGGCTTGAGTATTTTGGGTGTGGTGATGCAAAGTGGGACGTTGCGTACCGAAGGCATTGTCAATGCCCAAGCCGGTATGTGGAACATCGTGCCACAGTTTATGGGCTTTATCATCTTTTTGATTGCCAGCACCGCCGAAGTCGTGCGCTCGCCCTTTGACTTAGTCGAAGCCGAGCAAGAATTGGTTGGTGGCTACAATACCGAATACGGCTCAATGAAGTTTGCCTTGTTTTTCATGTCGGAATACATCAAACTCATTGCCATGAACGCCATTGCCGTAACGCTCTTTTTGGGTGGTGGGAATTTACCAGGGATCGAACAAGCCAGTGCAGCCATTACGGCGGGTTACGGCGTCACCGCGGGCAATGCGGCCATGGGGCTGATGAGCCTCGGGGCGTTTTTGATCAAAACCACGTTGTTGTCGTTCTTGTCGGTATGGATTCGGGCCACGGTACCTCGGGTACGCTACGACCAACTAATGAACCTCGGCTGGGTGATTTTGATGCCGTTGGCGCTACTCAATGTGGTCATCACCGCCGTATTTGGCGTGGTGTTCCCCGTTGGCGCCGTCGTGCCCCAAATCGCGATGGGTGTGATTGGTTTAATCGTGATAGTGCTAACCACAGTGCTTGCAGCTCCCAAACGAACAAAGCGTGGCGTGACGCTGGTTCGTTCGCAGGCGCGCAACTAGAGAGGATCGCATGCTAGGCGCACTGATCAAAGGCTTGAGCACAACGTTCAAGTACCTCTTCAAAAAACCCGTGACGGTGGAATACCCCGAAGTCAAGCGCCCGGTTCGCGAGCGCTTCCGCGGTCGCCATGAACTCAAACGGTTTGAGAATGGCATGGAACGGTGTATTGGATGCGCGTTGTGCGCGGCAGCTTGCCCATCGGATGCTATTTTGGTCATCCCTGCCGAAAACAACCCCGCAGCGCCCAATTCCCCAGGCGAGCGCTACGCCGCCCGCTACGAAATCAACATGCTACGGTGCATTTTTTGTGGCTACTGTGAAGATGCTTGCCCAACTAATGCAATTGTGCTCGAGCATCAGTATGAGCTGTCGTTTTACGACCGCAAATCGTCGATTTACGACAAATCGATGTTGCTCGTTGCCGTAGACAAAGGGCACGGCGAGATTCCACCAGTGTTGCAGCAACTCAACCGTCGGCCCAGCCCGCCGGCACAAATCGACCTGTAGGGGGCGCGCATGGAGTTGGTAATTTTTGTGATTACGGCGATTGTCGCCATTATTGGCGCGGTTGCCATGTTGACCAGCCGGAATGCAGTGCATAGCGCATTGTTTCTGCTACTCAACTTCGGGGCAATTGCTGTACTGTATCTGCTACTGCAAGCACCGTTTTTGTTTGCCGTACAACTCATCGTCTATGCCGGCGCCATCATCGTACTCTTTTTGTTTGTGGTGATGTTACTCGGCGCCGAACGCGACGAAGAGGATGCCAATCCGATTCGCTGGCAAGCTCCCGTGGCAATCACCATGGCCGTATTGTTGATTGGCGAAATCATCTGGGTGCTCGTGCGGCAGTCGCAAGACGGCCTGGCACGGGTCGGGAGTAGCGATAGTGATTTTGGGTCACCAGCACAGATTGCGCAAGCGCTGTTTACGACCCACCTATTGCCGTTTGAAGTCGCGTCGTTTGTGTTGCTGACCGCCCTCATCGGCGTCGTCGTGCTCCACCAACGGCGGAGCTAGCGGAGGCAGTGATGTTACCGACGATTTTTTACATTGGCCTCAGCGCATTGTTGTTCGTCATTGGCGTGTGTGGCGTATTGCTCCGACGGAGCACCTTGATGGTCTTTATGTCGATTGAGTTAATGCTCAATTCTGCCAATCTGGCATTGGTGACATTTGCCAATCAACGGCAATCGCTGGACGCACAGATTATGGTTTTCTTTGTGATTACAATTGCCGCAGCCGAAGTGGCTGTGGGGTTGGCGTTGTTGGTAATGATTTTCATGCGCAAACAAACGACCAACATCGACACCATGACCACCTTGAAGGGATAGTATCCGTCAACCGTGCCGCGCGCGGCTAACGAATGCAGAGCAGCTCATGACGCAAATCTCTTGGTTAATTGCCCTCATCCCGGCGTTTCCACTCGCCGGCTTCTTGCTGAACGTCTTCCTCGTGCGGGGCGAACGCGCCAACGGCACCGTAGCAAGCCTCAGCATCGTGGCAGCCTTTATCACCACCGTTATCGCCGTCATTAATTTGGCAGGCATGGCGGCAGAATCACGGTACATCGCCATCACCCTATGGGACTGGCTAGCCGTGGGGCGTGTCACTGTTTCGTTTGGATTGTGGTTTGACCCGCTCACCGCAGTGATGGCGTTGCTCATCACCGGTGTCGGTGCCCTCATCCACATCTACTCTATCACCTACATGCATGGTGATAGTCGCCCAGGACGTTACTTTGCCTACATGAATTTGTTTGTCTTTGCCATGTTGATTTTGGTGATGTCAGACAATCTCTTCTTGCTCTTTTTGGGTTGGGAAGGGGTAGGTCTTTGTTCGTTCTTGCTCATCGGCCATTGGTTTGATCGCAAACACGTGGCACCCGGAATTGTGCCCAGCGAAGCTGCTGCCAAGGCCTTTGTGGCCAACCGCGTCGGCGATGCCGGGTTGTTGCTGGCCATGATGGCAATCGTGTCACACTTTGGCACCTTGTCGTTCTTTGGCAGCGACGGCATTTCTGGGTTTGTCAGCAAATTAACTGATGCGTCGTTTACCACGATTAGCCTCGGGGCATTTGGCAGTGTCGGTCTCGTCAGTGGCATCGCCTTCCTGATGATTTTGGGTGTGGTTGGTAAATCAGCCCAATTGCCGTTGTTTGTCTGGTTGCCAGACGCCATGGCCGGCCCGACACCGGTGTCAGCACTCATCCACGCCGCCACCATGGTGACGGCTGGTGTCTATTTGATTGTGCGTACGCACGCCGTGTTTGATTTGGCACCCGATGCCTCAGGGTGGGTCGTCATTATCGGTGCCACCACCGCCTTGATTGGTGCAACGGCTGCGGTCACGCAGTTCGACATCAAACGGGTGCTGGCCTACTCGACCATCTCACAATTGGGCTTCATGATTGCCGCAGCAGGGATGGGTGCTTATACCGCAGCCATCTTCCATTTGCTGACCCATGGATTGTTCAAAGCATTGCTCTTCTTGGGCAGCGGTGCGATTATCCACGGCATGCATGACATCCAAGACATGCGGCGCATGGGTGGCTTACGCAAACACATGCCGGTAATTTTCTTGGTCTATATTGTGGGAGCATTGGCACTTTCGGGAATCTTCCCGTTGGCTGGCTTCTGGAGTAAAGACGAAATCATTACCCATGCGTGGTACAGCGCCCAAAACATCAATGTCACTGTTATATTGCTCCTGAGCTCATTGCTCACGGCGTTTTATATGGGACGTCAAGTCGCCTTGACCTTTGCCGGCGACGTACGTGACAAAGATGCGCATCCCCACGAAGACCTCGGGACGATGAAATGGCCACTTTACATTCTTGCGGTTGCAAGTGTGTTGGGTGGTCTGATGAATTTACCTGGTGTGCATTGGTTGAATGATTGGCTCAATCCGGTATTGCACCAAGAGGCTGAATTATTCACCTTGAGTATGGGGATTTTTGCAGCAGTGACCGTGCTATTAGCGACAGCCTCGGGATACCTCGGCTATCGTATGTATAGTGGCGCCGTTGGGGCACGCATCAAGCCAGGTGACGAAGATCCGGCGCATTATTACCTCGGCGACATTTGGAAGGGCTTCGAAATGGGCTGGGGTTTGGATTATGTCTATCAGCGTATTTTCGTCAAACCCTACCGCACCTTGTCGACCTTTTTGCACGACGTATTTGACCAACAAGCCATTGATGGAATTTTGGTCGAAGGCAGTGCCGGAATGGTTGGCCGGTTTTCACAGGCAGTGGCACGCATCCAAAACGGCAACGTGCGCACCTATGCTTTGGTCTTTTTGATTGGCGTCGTCGTTCTCGTCGGATATGTAGTAATCGGCGCGTAGTCGGGATGTAGCAGTGCCTGCTACACCTGGGTGTGGGGTGTTCGTGAACCAGCTAGGTATACCGTTATTATCACTATTGATTGCGACCCCGTTGCTTGGGGCTTTGTTGGTGTTACTGACACCACGACAGGCCACCGGTATGCAACGGAGCATCGCAGGCCTGGTGAGCATCATCAATCTCGTACTGGCAGTCGTGGTGCGGGTAAGCCTCGCACCAACTGCTGGGTACCAGATGGTCGAGCAGCAGACGTGGTTGCCCACGATGGGTCTACACTATGCCGTTGGAGTCGATGGCATCAGCGTATGGCTCGTCATATTGGCAACATTGATGACGCCACTGGCAATTTTTGCCGCCCGCCAAAAGAACGAGGGCAACCAACGCGCATTTTATGCATTGTTGTTGGTCCTCGCGAGTAGCTTGATTGGGGCCTTTGTGGCCACCGACTTGTTGCTGTTCTATGTCTTTTTCGAATTGACCTTGATTCCTACGGCGCTGTTGATTGCGTTGTACGGGGTCGGCGAGCGCCGCGCCGCTGCCACCAAGTTTTTTGTCTATCCATTTGTGGGTTCGGTCTTTTTGTTGGTGAGCATCGCCGGTTTGGTGTATGTCAACTGGCAACAAACCGGCGTAATGACCTTTGACAGTGTGGCACTGAGTGCTGCGATTGCCAACGGTACCCTCAAAATCGACGAAAACCTCGAGCGCTTGTTGTTTGCGGGATTCTTTATTGCCTTTGCCATCAAAACACCAATTTGGCCGTTCCACACATGGATGCCCCAAGCCCAAGCAGCCACCCCAGACGATGGGTCAGTGGATATTGCCGGGATTTTGGTGAAAATCGGTGCCTACGGCTTCATCCGGTTTGCGATTCCTTTCTTCCCGCATGCATCGGCATGGGCGGCACCAGCGGTAGCGATTTTGGCCGTGATTAGCATCATCTATAGTGGCATTATTGCCTTTGGGCAACGCGACATGAAGGTATTGCTGTCATATGCCACGATTAGCCACCTTGGGTTTGTGATGTTGGGGGTCTTTTCACAGACGGCCGAAGGGATGAGCGGTGCAATTTTGACCATGATCAACAGCGGGATCACCACGGGTGCACTGTTTTTGATTGTAGGTATCCTGGCACGGCAACCGGGTGGACGCATCGCAGACAACTTCAGTGGGGCATGGCTGAGTGCACCGCGCTTTGGGTCACTCGCCCTGGTTGCAGTCTTTGCCTCAATCGGCGTGCCCGGCTTAAACGGCTTCATTGGGGAATTCTTGTCGTTACAAGGTGCATGGGTATCAACGCACATCGGTTTCACGTTTATCGTGTTTGCGGTACTCGGGATAATCGTGTCGGCAGCGTATTTGTTGCGCATGTATCGCACGGTCTTTATGGGTGAAGTATCGGTTACGTCAGCAGTCCCCGAAGCCAGCAAGAGTGAACTCTTGGTGCTGGGTCTGTTAGTCGTGGCGATGTTGGTGATTGGGCTTTATCCCCAGTTGATTCTCGGTACGATGCAACCAAGCATTACCGCACTGGTGCAAAGCCTAACCCAAGGTGCCACGCAACCGTAACGCACTGCGGCCCCGCGCCGTGATTGTATGGAGCAGAACGATATGGCACAAATTGCGTTGCCAAGTATTGATTACTCGGTTATTTTGCAACTGGTGATTATTTTTGGGTCGGCAGCAGCCCTGCTGATTGTCGATTTGTTCGTGGCTGCAGGGAGCAAACGCATTACTGCGTTGCTGGCCTTTGCAGCGGCCGTAGCCGCCTTGGTGGCGGGCCAATACAGTACCACGGGGAGCACCCTCGCTGGTGCAGTGAGCTATGGACCAATGTCACAATTGGTCAACATCATCATTTTGGCTGCCACGGCTGTCAGTATTTTACTGGCGAGCGACGCCTTACCCAAGCAAGGTATCGAACGTGGCGAAGCCTACATATTGATGTTGCTCGCCAGCGGCGGCATGTTGCTATTGTCACAAGGCAGTAGCGTCGTGATGCTCTTCCTCGGGTTGGAACTGTTGTCAATCGCCTTGTATGTGTTGACGGCGATCGCCTTCCCGCGCTTGTCTTCGGAAGAAGCCGGGCTCAAATACCTAATTGTCGGTGCCTTTGGCGCAGGATTTTTGGTATTTGGCATCGCATTGACCTTTGGTGCGACTGGGTATTTAACCTTGAGCGACATCGCCACCCATATTCCCACCAGTGGTATCGAACGGGGCTACTTCTGGGTTGGGGTGACCTTGATGCTGATTGGCTTCGGCTACAAAGTATCACTCGTCCCGTTCCACATGTGGACCCCCGACGTTTACCAAGGTGCACCGACCCCCATCACCGCCTTTATGTCGGTAGGGAGCAAAGT
>CANFUF010000033.1 GCA_947450095.1 Roseiflexaceae bacterium | reverse complement strand
GGGATTAAACCACGTTTGGTGCATCGCAGCGGGGTGCAAGACGTATTGCGCCACAATTTGCGCCAGTGATTGATAGGTAATCACTTCTAACACTCGGCCAAGGATGAGTGTATTGACATTGGCATACGCCACCATACTCCCAGGCGCGCGCACCGGCGCACAGGCATGCACTGCCTGCCACAAGGCTGGTGCCCCAGCCTGGGCAGTGGTTGACAAGCGAATATCAAGACCAGCAGTATGCGTCAACAAATGACGAATCGTGACGCCTTTGGCGTTACTTTGTGGCAAAAACTGCGTCACTGCCGCATCAAGTGATAACCAGCCCCGGCTACACATCACCAATGCGGCGGTGGCAGTGACGATTTTGGTTAATGAAGCGAGATCATAGATGCAATCTGCCGTGACTGCTTGGGTGTCGGTATATCGATACGTACCCGCAGTCACCGTCAGCTGTTGTCGAGGGGTTGCCGCCGTCAGCACCGCACCAGGGAAGATTTGTTGCTGCACACCATCGTGCAAAATAGCCGTCACGCGGGTAGCGATACTCATGGGAGTGGGGCACATGCAGGGCGCACCGTTAGCCATTTGTCGGCGACCACCGTACTCCCCACTGATTCACCGCGACCAGCACGGTAGCGGAGTGGGTCATAGGGGCCGCTGGCACTATTCCACCAATTCTCTTTGGCATCGACTGCCACATCACTAGTCATACCGCGAGCCGTACTATATTTGGCACTATGGCGCTCGATGGCATTATTACGGAGCGCAAAGCCAATTCCCGGCATTTGTGGCAAACTACTGCGAATCTGTACGCCAATCGCCCCATCGGCAAACACATTGCATTGCATACTGCCATTGACCGGAGCCGCGCTATTAATCACTACATTTGCACCACTACTACTCGTAAAAATCGAACCTGACAACGTCAGATTCACCGTACTTTGGGCATTGGGGGCCAAAAGCGCCAATGCCGAAGTACCATCGACTTGCATATTTGGGCCAATCCGGCTGTTTTCGATGGTAATACTCCCACCGGCATCAATCGATGCATCGATCATCGAACCGTACGCCAACGAATTATCACGAATCACACTTTGTTGAATAGTTGTTACGGCATCACTAAGGCGAATCTGACCAATATTGCTATTCATAGTCACATCGCGCATGGTGAGATTGGATTGCTCGGCATACAGCACCGTCGCAGCCGCCCCACCATTACTAATAATCGTCGACACCAGCAAGGCATCACCATTGGGACGCACAAACACCCCACCCCAGGGCAAGCGGGCGGCAGTCAACCGTACCGGGGCATCACTACGCCCAAGCGCTTGTAATTTACCATCCACATAAAGCGAAATCCCCGTACCAAACCGGACCGTGGTGCCGGGTTCAATGGTGAGTACTGATCCAGCGCTCACCAACACATCCTTGCTGACGATTTTTTCGCCATTCCAACTCACGTTCCCCTTCAACACGTCGATTGGATGCGGCACGGGTGTCGGCGTATTGGTTGGTTCAGGGGTATTGGTGGCAAGTGGGGTATCGGTGGGGGCAGGGGTACTGGTATCAGCAGGTGTTTCCGTATCCATCGGAGTATACGTTGCTTCTGGAATCATTGTTGGTACATCGGTGGCCATGGTGGGGTTAAATACCGGCGGAACTTCGGTAGGGACTTCAGTCGCAAATTCCGGAACCGGTGATGGCGCCGCAACGCCATTTGCCGGAGTCAACAACAAGGCGTCTTCGGGGCGCGTTGGCACCGCAGTCATTGCAGGCGTAAGAATTACCGTTGTCTCAACCGTCAAACTAATCTCAACGGTGCTTGTCACGGCAATCGTCGCAAGTGCCGTGAATTGCGGTGTAATTGGAGTAGTAAGCGCTACTGCAGGAGTAGTTGTTAGTTTATGTTGGGCAACTTGGGTGCGCACATCTCCAGTCAAATACCACAACAATAACGCTGCTGCCATGGCAATGACCGCCCCAGATATCAAGAGTTTTTCACTCATCATCTATCACTCCCACCACGACGGTGTGTATATACATATATGTGGTAGTGTACCATATGGGTATTCAGCCATGGCATACCCCATTCACATCATACGCATGTCTTATTCACGCAAATAAAAAATATTTTGCATAGGCAAAGTTTCATTTTACACAGACGGTACTATGTGTATCAAAAGCCTTATCCGTCGAAAGAAACGCTGATTGGACAAAATTCAGCGCTACCCATTGCATTGCACATCTCCTAAATTTACGCAAATTTCCATCTTGTCAAAGTCGAACTTTTGTGCTATTCTCACTGTGTTGGTAATCCTCCACCACCGGAGCAGTCAACAGCAGACAAGAGCGCCGGCATGACCGGCTGACACAGGAGAACACGAGTTATGGCCAAAGCATCCGCAACCCCTTCCGCCGCCGCAGTAGCCGCCGCCGCCGCAATCGCTGCCGGTCCTGGCACCGAAAAAGAAAAAGCCCTCCAAGCAGCTATGAGCCAAATTGACCGTAAATACGGCAAGGGCTCGATTATGAAGCTGGGTGAAGCAAGTAGTCGGTTGTTGATTGATGTCATCCCCACTGGTGCGATTTCACTCGATATTGCCCTTGGTGTTGGTGGTGTGCCCCGCGGTCGCGTCGTCGAAATCTACGGACCTGAGTCAAGTGGTAAAACCACCCTTGCCCAACATATTGTGGCCCAAGCCCAAAAAGCCGGTGGCGTCGCCGCCTTCATCGATGCCGAACATGCCTTTGACCCGGCCTACGCCGCCCGTTGTGGTGTCAATGTCGATACATTGCTCGTCTCTCAACCTGACTTTGGTGAACAAGCCCTCGAAATCTGCGAGACGTTGGTCCGTTCCAACGCAGTGGATATCATTGTCATCGACTCCGTTGCGGCGCTTGTGCCCCGTGCCGAAATCGAAGGTGACATGGGCGATTCGCTGCCCGGCTTGCAAGCCCGCTTGATGAGCCAAGCTTTACGGAAATTGTCTGGTGCCATCAGCAAATCCAAAGCCGTGGTTATTTTCATCAATCAATTACGTATGAAAATCGGCGTGATGTTTGGCTCACCCGAAACCACCACCGGCGGTCAAGCCCTCAAATTCTATGCCTCGATTCGCCTCGATATTCGTCGTATTGAGACCCTCAAGAGCGGTACTGATCCCATCGGGAGTCGCGTGCGGGTCAAGGTCGTCAAAAACAAAGTCGCACCACCCTTCCGCCAAGCCGAATTCGACATCATGGCCAACGAAGGTATCTCACGGCCAGGTGGCATCCTCGACATGGCCACCGAAATGGAAATCATCCGCAAGAGCGGTGCCTGGTTCTATCTCGGTGAAGATCGCCTCGGTCAAGGCCGCGAAAACGCCAAGCAATTCTTGGCGGAAAACCCTGCGTTGCTCGACGAAATCGAACGCCTCATCAAAGTGCAGTCACTCGAGCGCGGTACCGTGGCAGCCCCCAAGGTAGCGGTAGCGAGTGGTGACGATGGCGATGCGTTCTTCGAAGAATAACGTCCAACCCACACCCAGCGCTGGCTCAATTACCGCCATCAGGGCCCAAGCCCGTGATAGCCAGCGCGTCAACCTCGAAATCAACGGCGAGTTTGCCATGGGTGTCAGCCTCGATATCTTGGCCCACGAAGGACTCTTCGTGGGTCAACACCTTGACGACGCCAAAATCCTGCAATTACTCGCCAGCGTCGCCTTTGATCGCGCCAAACAATCTGCCTTGCGCTTACTCGAAATCCGCCCCCGGAGCCAACGCGAAATCCACGAACGCCTGCGCCAACGCGGTTTCGATGCCGATACCATCACCGCCGTCACTACTCGACTCAGTGAAGTCGGCTTACTCGACGATACGGCATTTGCCACCTATTTGGTTGAGCAACGCCAACGCGCTAGCAATCGTGGTGGCTCAGCCATCCGCCAAGACCTCCGCCGGCATGGCATCGACACCAATACGATTAGCGCTGTCGCCGATAGCCATCACCTAGGCGACGACGACGAAGCACACGCATTGACCTATGCCCGCAAAATCAGCCGGCGCTTCCGTGGACTTGATCGCACCACCTTTACACGTCGGCTCGGGGGGTCTTTGCAACGCCGCGGGTTTACCGGGAGTGCCATGCGCCACGCCATGCAAATCGTCTGGCAAGAAATTCAACTTGGCAGTGAATTGGATTCTATAGACGATGACGAAGATGCACTAGACGATTAACCATCGTATTACTGATGGCAATTTTGTGTAATTCGACCATCAAATTTGCGTCACTACCAAATCTGCGTCACAATAGCTGTGATAAGAATTATGTTTGGTTTTTGTGGGAGTGTTACATGCCCGATATTCAATACCTAGGTCACGCCTGCTTCCGGATTCGTGGACGCGATGGCATTGTCGTAATGGACCCCTGTGATCGTGCAAGTGGCTACGACATTGGTCGACCGACTGCGAGCATCATGACCGTTAGCCATCAACACCCGGACCATACCAATACGGCCGCCGTTCGTCCCCTAAAAGAACGCCTCAATACCTTTGATGGCCCTGGTGAATACGAAGTCAGTGGGATTCTCGTCACCGGCGTGCGGACCTTCCACGACAAAAAAAAGGGCGCCGAACGCGGGCGTAACACGGTGTTTGTTACCCACATTGACGATATGTCATTTGCCCACCTTGGTGATTTGGGTCATGAATTAACCGCAGCCCAAATCGAAGAAATCGGTGATATCGACGTGTTGTTTGTTCCCGTTGGTGGCAACGAATCACTCAGTGCCAGTGAAGCCGTCGCCGTAATCGCCCAACTCGAACCACGCATCGTCATTCCCATGCATTATGCCGGAGAACAAGTGGTGATTGACCAACCGCTCGATGGTATCGACAAATTCCTCACCGAAATGGGTATTCGTGAGCCCGTATTTGAGGATAAATTGACTATCACCGCCACATCACTCCCCCCCGAAGGAGTAGCAGCACGGGTTGTCTTGTTGCGACCAATTACCATAGCGTAAGTAAGTCTGTGGTACAATACCGTGACACATAATGTTGTCATGGAATAGAATATTTCGAGGGGAAGCGCTCTTCCCCTCGTGTTGTGTTGTGTACTTGGGCGATAGGAGCGCCACGTGAGATGACCAAATTTATTTTTGTAACCGGTGGTGTCGCCTCTTCAGTGGGTAAAGGCATCACGGTGGCCTCGCTTGGCCGCTTGCTCAAAAGTCGCGGAATTCGCGTGTCCGTCCAGAAGCTTGACCCCTATATAAACGTCGACCCCGGTACGATGTCACCGTATCAACACGGCGAAGTCTTTGTCACCGATGATGGTGCCGAGACGGACCTCGACCTCGGTCACTACGAACGCTTCATCGACGAAAATCTCACCCGGGCCAGTAATGTGACCACCGGTCAAATTTATTCGTCGGTCATCCAAAAAGAACGCCGTGGCGATTATTTGGGTGGCACTATCCAAGTTATTCCCCATATTACCAACGAAATCAAAGGCCGCATTTTTATGGCGGCCCGCGAAAGCGCTGCCGATGTGGTGATTGTTGAAATCGGTGGTACCGTCGGTGACATCGAAGGATTGCCATTTCTCGAGGCCATCCGCCAAATGCGCAAAGATGTCGGGCGCGACCAAGTGCTCTACATCCACGTCACGCTTTTGCCACATATCGGCGCAACCGGTGAAGTCAAAACCAAACCCACCCAGCATTCCGTGATGGAATTACGCCGGGTGGGGATTAGCGCCGACGTCATCGTCTGTCGCGCCGATCATGCGATTACTGACGAAATCCGCGACAAAATCGCCCTCTTTTCTGATGTTGATACCGAAGCGGTCATCCCGATGGAAACCGTCGATACCATTTATGCCGTTCCCCTCAAACTCGAGGAATACGGTTTGGGCGAGTACATCTGTAGACGCCTTGATCTCAAAGCGCAAGTGCCCAATCTCACCGAGTGGCAACAATTAGTAGCCCGCATCCAATCACCTGAGCATAGCGTCACCATAGCCCTCGTCGGCAAATACATCGAGCTCCACGATGCCTATTTGAGTGTCATTGAAGCACTCGGACATGCGGGCATCCACCACAAAACACACGTCAATGTACGCTGGGTGTCGTCAGAAAAACTCACCCGCGAAAACATCGATGCCCAATTAGGCGATGTATCAGGGATTTTGGTGCCCGGTGGTTTTGGCGATCGCGGCATCGAAGGCAAAATCCTCGCCGCCGATTATGCCCGCGAGCGCTTAATTCCGTTTTTTGGACTTTGTCTGGGGTTGCAATGCGCCACTATCGCTTTTGCCCGGCATATCCTCAGCGACCCCGAAGCCAATAGCTCGGAATTCAACCCCCATGCCACCAACACCGTCATCGACATCATGCATGACCAGCTCGGGGTCACCGAAAAGGGCGGCACCATGCGCCTCGGCACCTATCCCTGTATTTTGACGCCTGGGAGCAAAGCGGCCACAGCATATGGGAGCAATGAAGTCCACGAACGTCATCGCCACCGCTTCGAATTCAACAACAAATATCGCACCCAATTTGAAGCCGCTGGGTTAATCGTTAGCGGGCAATCACCCGACAAACGCTTGGTCGAAATCGTTGAACTCCGCGACCACCCCTGGTATGTCGGCACCCAATTCCACCCTGAGCTCAAATCACGCCCCAACCGCCCCCACCCACTGTTCCGTGATTTTGTGGGGGCTGCGTTACACTACGAAATCTAATAGCGTTACCACTACCTCAATCTACATCAAATCACGCATATTTCCACACAAAAACACCCACACTCTCATTACTGAGAGTATGGGTGTTTTTGTGTACCGTTTATTCCAAATAATCCTTGAGGTGTTGTCCGATATCGGTGGTACGCAAGCGGCGTAATGCTTCTGATTCGATTTGGCGGGCCCGCTCACGGGTCATGCCCAAATCCTGGCCTACTTCTTCGAGGGTACGTCTGCGTCCATCGAGCAAGCCATAGCGCATATCAATGATACGGCGCTCGCGGTCGGTCAATTTGTTGAGCGCCACACCCAAATCTTGGCGCAACATCTGCCGGGCGGCCCACTCGACTGGCGTCTGCATTACGTCGTCTTCGAGGAATTCACCCAAGGTGTGCTCGTTGTCGTCACCAACAGGGGTTTCGAGTGAAATCGGCTGGCGGGCCGAGCCAAGGATGTGTACCACCCGGTCGACGGGCATATCCAGCGCCTTGGCGATTTCTTCGGGTGACGGGTTGCGCTCGAGTTGTTGCGACAAGCGATCAACCACCCGTTTGACTTGACTGAATGATTCACCCATGTGCACGGGCAAACGAATGGTACGCCCTTGCTCGGCAATGGCGCGAGTAACGGCCTGACGAATCCACCAGGTGGCGTACGTCGAGAAGCGGTTGCCCTTCCAGCAGTCAAATTTTTCGACGGCGCGCATTAAGCCAATATTGCCTTCTTGGATGAGGTCGAGCAACGACAAACCACGGCCGACATATTTTTTGGCGATGCTGACCACCAAGCGCAAATTGGCTTCGGTCAGTTCTTCACGAGCAGTAGCACCCGATTGTTCGGCAGTGCGGAAGTTGGCACGCACAAGCACCACATTGAAGTAGGGTTTGGGCAACAAATCAAGCTTGCCCAAATCAACCGCATGTTGCACGCTACTGGGCAACAATTGCCAAGAAATTGCTACCTTTTTGACTTGTGAGTCAAAGGCATCGCACAATTCACGCATGCGCTCGCCGTCAATCACCCGCGCTTCGCCTTGGGCAGTGGCGCGGATATGGGCTTCGCGGACGCGGAAGTATTCGGCGCGTTGCGCGCCAGTCAATGTATAGAATTTTTCGATGATTTCATTGGTCGAGATGCGCACCGTTGATTCGGACTCAGAGTCGGTACCAAACACATGCGCCAAAAACGTTTTGGCCGTCTGCATCGCCGGCCACGCCTGCAACAATACATCGAGGATGCCTTCAGCAATGCTGGTGTTTTGTTCGTCACGGGTGGCGACACGGGTGGGAGTCGCAACTACGGATGAGGAAACAGGCAGACCGTCGTAATGCACTTGCGTAGAATTCGGCAGCTCTGCATTTGGTAACAAAGGCGCTGGTGTCGGCTGACCATCGTAATGAATTTTTGCAGCCTGCATTGCCTCAGCCTGCAACACCGCAGCCGCCGCAGCTTGCTTGGTGCGTGTTGATTCGAGCAACAACAATACTTCAATTTTGCGGGCTAATTCGATTTCACGCTTGGCATTGAGCAAAGCGGTGCGCCCGATGGCCTGCAGATAATACTGCACGGCATCAGGCAATGCACCGACAGACAAATCGGCGTCGACAAAGTCATTTTCGGTTACCGGGGTTTCGACATCGTCATCAAGTAAGAAATCAGACGGTACAGGCATCTCATCATGTTCCTTCATTGGTGCAAACAATTCCTCGTGGGAAGATCCTTTCCCAACCACGGGAGCAGGTGAAGTCTGATTCGTACGGCGTTCGGTGGAACGCTTAGGCGCTTTACTTGGCGAACGGGGAACATTTACAGTAGCGTCGTCGTATGCCAGACTCATGGTGTTATTGTCGTCCTTGCCTATAATTCGGCGATATTAAGGCGGCGTCCCACAATGGTTCGCCGCGGCGTAACACTTCAACTACCACCCATCAAAGGCGATAAATATCCGCACCTTGCAGTGCGGTGTAAAAATCAGTATAAAACGACTTTAAAATTTCTGTCAAGTAGGATGAAGATTACAAGTTAATGAACATCCCCAAATTTGCTATGGTTGCCGTTGCCACCAATCATAAAATGGTAACAAATCACGCAATGACACCGCCACATCATGACTCAATACCACCATCGTTTCATGAACATTGCGTAGATCGGTATCAGCCATGAATTGGCGACAATACCCACACGGAGGAATTACAAACACCGCTCCGGCGGCATCCTTCCAGACTGCCACAATCCGTTGGATGCCATATTCTTGGGCATCAGTAATCATTTTGGCGATGGCGGTGCGCTCTGCACAAATCGTGCCCGAATTTGTACCGACACACACTCCCGTAAACACCGCCCCACGTGCACTTATCAGCACACTTCCCACATCTGCCACGACACCCTGTTTAGTTTGGTTGGGAGCAATCAATGTTGCCGCAAGGGTAATCATCTCGGTATCAGTCATATTTTCACCATAAAAAAACAGATGCGCTTTTGCGAACGCATCTGTCTACCCAAATTGGTCGGGGCGGAGGGATTTGAACCCGCGACCTCACGGTCCCAAACCGTGCGCTCTACCAGGCTGAGCCACGCCCCGTAACACCGTTTGCATTGTACGCTATGCAACACCAGATGTCAAAGGAAATATCAATATTCGTCCCAAATCTCCACTCATGGTGTCTTTTACCGTACACACAATAAAATGATTCGGGCTACAATACAGGCAGGATTGGTTGTTATACGAGTGATGGACATGTATTCATTATTACGCCGCGCCTTATTTACTCTTGATGCCGAAGTGGCCCACGAGCGCACTGCCGCTTTACTCAAATTTGCCAGCCAAACCCCCGGCGCATCAGCAGTGCTCCGTCAATTATTTGCTCCTGCCACTCGTGGTCTCGGCCAAACGGTGGCAGGGTTGACATTTGCCCATCCCATCGGGCTGGCAGCTGGTTTTGATAAACACGCCGACCTGACCCATGGCATGGCCTTGCTCGGCTTTAGTCACGTCGAAGTGGGCACTGTCACCCCCCGGCCCCAAGCAGGCAACCCCAAGCCGCGCATGTTTCGTTTGGTCGAAGACCAAGCCATCATCAATCGCATGGGATTCAATAGCGTAGGGATGGACGTGGTTGCCTCGCGCATGGCCAAACGTCCCTTGCAATTACCGGTGGGGATTAATATCGGCAAAAACCGCGACACGGCCTTGGCCGACGCTACCGCTGATTACCTCAGCGCCTTTACCACACTCGCGCCCCATGCCGATTATGTCGCGGTCAATATTTCGTCGCCCAATACCCTCGGCTTGCGCCAACTCCACGAAACCGCAGCGCTCCGCGAGTTGCTCGATACGCTCAGGGCAGCCAATCAGTGGCAACGGCCTGTTTTCCTCAAAATATCCCCCGACGAAAGCCTCGACCAACTCGAGCAGGTCATCGCCACGGCAATGACTGCCGGTATCAGCGGAATTATCGCCACCAACACCACCATAAGCCGCCCCAATTTACAGAGTAGCAACGCCAATGAAGTGGGCGGGCTTAGTGGCGTACCGCTCCGTGACCCCGCTATGGCCACCCTGCGTCACGTAGCGCGTCTCACTGACGGAAAGCTACCAATCATAAGCGTGGGTGGAATCAGTAGCGCACAGGACGTCTACGCCCGGCTCCGTGCCGGTGCCAGTCTAGTGCAACTCTATACCGCCTTGGTTTATCACGGGCCAGCTATCGTCGCCCAATTGTCGTGGGGGCTAGCAGCCTTGCTCCGCCGTGACGGCGTCAGCGATATTCGCCAAATCATCGGGGTCGACCGCAATTTACCGGCGTGACACCAACAAGACGGCGCCACTATTGGCGGGGACTTTGACTCGCTGAATCCGTTGCGCCGTCACCACATAACTCCAGGCACTGAGTTGATCGTGCAACAACATTTCGTCTTCGATACCGAGGCCACTCAACAACATGTCAATGGTGGCCTCTTCGTCACTAGCATTCAGCGCCACAATCAAAATCTCACGGCCCAGCACACGGGCATATGCCACCGTCTGACTCGTATTACGGGCATGGACGATACTCAGCACTCCTTGGCGCAAGGCACAAAACTGTTGCCGCAACGCCCCACACCGTATCACCCATTCACGAATCGATTGATCCCAATGTTGGACGTCCCAATCAAACGTCGCACGATTGAGTGGGTCTTTGCCTCCTTGGAGACCGATTTCGTCACCATAATAGATGCATGGCACACCCACATAGGTAAACAAAAACAATATGGCGGCTTTCATACGGGCCGCATCCCCTTCGGCCAACGTCAAAAAGCGTTCAGTGTCATGACTCCCCAACACATTGAGTGACGCATGGGCATGTTCGCTGGGGTAGCGTTGTAATTCGCGTTCGATTCCTGCTGAAAAATCAGCAGCATTACTGCTTTTGGCCGCAAAAAAATCGACCACCAAGCGCCGCACCGGATAATTCATCACGGCATCAAATTGGGTACCATCGAGCCAATCACTGGCATCTTCCCAAATTTCACCCAAAATATAGGCTTCGGGATTGGCGCGTTTGACCGTAATCCGGAATTCACGCCAAAACCCATGATCAGCGATTTCGTTGGGGACATCGAGGCGCCAGCCATCAATGCCGAATTCAATCCAATAACGCGCCACATCCAACAAAAACTGCCGCACGGGTGGATATGCTACGTTGAGTTTGGGCAAGGCCCGCATATCCCACCACGCCGCATATCCCGCCGGCTGACTTTCGTCATAGGGATAGAGTGGCAATGATTCAATATAAAACCACTCACGATAGGGCGAGTCCGCACCATTTTCAACCACATGATGAAAAGGGAAAAAGCCCCGGCCACAATGATTAAATACACCGTCCAATATAATTTTCATGCCAGCAGCATGCGCAGTATCGAGCAAGCGACGCAAGGCGGCATCACCACCCAGTAAGGGGTCAACATGAAAATAATCGTCGGTATGATAGCGATGATTACTCGCCGATACAAACACCGGCGTCAGATAAATCGCCGTGATGCCTAGCTCTTGTAAATAGGGAATTTGTGCCGTAATCCCATGCAAATCACCACCCATGAAGTTATGTGCCGTCGGCAATGCCCCCCACGGAGCAAAGGCAGCGACTTGGGTGTTTTGCCGGCTTTTGCAAAATCGATCAGGAAAGATTTGATAGAATACCGCATCAGAAAGCCATTGCGGTGTAGGGAAAATTTCAATGGTCATTAGATAACCCCAAATTACATATGCTGATAAAACTATTTATATGCGTATTATAAATCCCTTCGTCAATGTTCGCACTTGCACATCCTATGGGCGAATAGCGGCGAATGAATTCGCCGGCATGATTCGCCCCTACGTCATTCTACGTCATTCATCCTACGGGCGAATAGCGGCAAATAAATTCGCCGACATGATTCGCCCCTACGTTATCCGTCCTCCATGCCCCATGCACCATGCCCCATGCATACTTCACGCTTCCTCCTTCACGCTTCCTACTTCATTACGGTATACTTACACTGATATTATGCGGTGATGACCTCACGCTAGGAACCGCAATATCAGTGCATCATCGGTGGTGATACAGCGACAGGGGCGTCAGCATGAGTACATGGTTATTGGTGGGGTTGGGGAATCCAGGCGCGCAATATGCCAATACCCGCCATAATATCGGTTTCGAAGTTCTCGATTTATTTGCCACACGCCATGCCTTGCATACCAACGGCACCCGCGCCCAAGCCAAACTCTGTGAAGGCACCATTGCCGGCCACAAAGTGGTCTGTGCCTGGCCGCAAACCTACATGAATCGTAGTGGGATTGCCGTGAGTGGCTTGGCCAGTTGGTACAAAGTCCCCACCAACCAAATCGTCATCACCTACGATGACCTCGATTTACCCTTTTCCACGCTCCGTCTCCGTGAAAAAGGCAGCGCTGGCACCCATAACGGCATGCGCTCGATCGTGCAATTACTCGGGCATAGTGATTTTGCCCGCTTGCGCGTCGGGATCGGCAAAGTCCCTACCGGCTGGGATGCCTACGGTTATGTGCTCGGTAAATTTATTGGCGATGAAGCAACTGCCCTCCCTGACGCATTGCAACGCGCTAGCGATGCCTTGACCCACATCGTCGAGCTTGGTATGACTTCCGCAATGAACAAATATAACGTCAATAATTAACCATCCGATTCGCACAAAAAAACCACCGTAGCAGTAACGCTACGGTGGTTTTTTATCAAGATCAGTGCTTATTCGTCGCTATCCACGCTCCAGGCATGCACCCCTTGGGTCGTAAACGAGAAATGGCGCACCTGCATGCCGGCTTCACTCAACACCCGCTCCATTTCGAGACGGCGTTCAAATGGGCAAGCGATTACCATGAAACCACCACCACCGGCGCCGGTAATTTTGCCACCCCACGCACCATGTTTACGCGCTTTGGCATAGATCTCATCGACCACAGGGGGCGCAATATAGGGCGAAAAGGCTTTTTTGACTTCCCAGGCATCGTGCAACAAGCGCCCAAAATCGGCAATCCGTTTGGTGCGGAGCAATTTGACTGCTTCATCCACAAACGCTTTGGTTTCGTCGTGGTAACGCAACGTGTCGCCTTGTTGCAGACGACTCACTTGATCGTTGACGAGATGCTCTGTCAACATTTTGCGGCTACCGATATAGCCAATCAGCAAACAACTTTCGAGTTCGAGCAAGGCGCTGGGATCACTCAGCACCGGCTCGACAATCACGCCGTTTTTGCTGAAGTGATAGACGCTCATGCCACCAAAGGCCGCCGCGTATTGGTCTTGGCGCCCACCGGGGATGCCCAAATTCACCCGCTCAATCCGGAAGGCCAGTTCAGCCAACTCGTGGGGCGTCATGTTTTTGTGGAAGGCCTCGCCCATCAATTTGAGCATACTCACTACCAGCGCCGACGACGAACCCAACCCACTGCCTGGGGGTACATCCGAAAACATGGTTACTTCCACGCCGCGGGCTTCGGGCATGGCATCGAGCACCGCTTGGGGCAAGCTCAACTTGCCGTCCCAACGGCCGGTCACGTTGCGACTGACCTCTTCGAGGTCGAGCGAACGAATCGTCACCGTGCCATCATCACTAGGACGCAACATGCACCGCACATATTTGTCGATGGTGCAATTAAGAACTTTGCCACCATGTTCTTCGGCGTAGGGGCTTACATCGGTCCCACCACCAAAAAAACCGATCCGCATCGGGGCTTTGGCTTTGTAAATGCGCATTACATGCTTCCCATTCATACTTTAGCTTGTCAAAGTATACCACGATGCCTTTGCATTGCACCGCCTATAAGCCAACTATCAGTTCCCTGATATGCGCGTGCCACGCAACGGAATCACCAATTCTTTGGAAAAATCGGTCAGGCTTTCGAATTGGCCATCAGGGCGACACCAATAGGTGTCTTCGATGCGTACGCCATACCCTTTGCTGGGGTAGTACAAGCCGGGCTCCACCGTAAACACCGCCCCCGGCACCAGTACATCACCGCGGTCGGCAAGTGACGGGAAGCCGAAGTCTTCGTGCACCTCAAGCCCCAGTCCATGCCCCAACGAATGAATGAAGCCTTCTTCGATGGGGTATTTGGTGGCGATTGTGTCGTGGCCACGAGCTGCAAAATAATCACACACCATGGTTTGGTATGGTTTGGTGGGCGCACCCGCCTCAAATTCCCCGACCACCGCGTTGAATGAACCCAACACATCCGCATACGCTTGTTGCAGTTCGGGTGAGGCATAATCAATCGCAAAGGTGCGGGTCATATCGTGATAATAACCTGAGGAATCTTTGGGGAAGATGTCGAAAACAATCGCTTGACCTCGTTGGAGCACCATGCTATCTTCGCCACGGGCATGGGGCAAGCCTGCATCCCGTCCTTGCGCAAAAATAGTCCCTTCGCCGACCAAACCCCGAGCCGCCAATTCGCGGTCGATAACGTGGCGCACATCACCAATCGTCAGTGGCTTGCCCGTTACCGCATCACAGACATCGTCGCCATCAGCCACACCCGCTGCAATAAAGTCGACCGCTGCCTGCACGACCTCGCAGGTTTTGCGGCCGACGGCGCGCATTACGTCCACTTCGGCGGCGTCTTTGGTCAGCCGTGCCGCACTGATGAGGTCTTTGTCGAACTCGGCCACAAAGGTGAGTGCGGGCATGGCGGCTTCGAGGCCACGGAGCAACGCCAAAAACGGCCCGATCTGCACCGTACCATACAACCCCACCCGCCCAGTGACCCCCAAGTCATGGAGCATTTGGCGGCGTAATTCGATCCGGGCCGCCAGCCGTTCGGGGAATTGACGGCTGATTTCGCGGATATTCCAGCGGCTCGACGACACGCACACCAGCCCGGTCGCCTCGGCCTGCAACAATTCCCAGTCACTATGAATCAACATGGCCGGCTCGTTGCGTTTTTTGACAACCAGACCAGTCAAATGGGCACCACGGACAAAATAATTAAAGGCGGGATTGGCCGAGCCCAAGCCATCGGGGCCTTCGACGACGATTGCGTCGAGGTGGCGTTCGCTCATCAAGCGGTCGAGATCATGTTGCATCTGCGCTCTCCTCTGCCAAGGCACGGAGTTGTGCCAAATTCATCAAATCATCTTCGGGGTCACGATCTTTGGGGGTTTCGAGGATCATTGGCACCGCCCGAATCGCCGGGTGGCGCATCAGATTGCGAAACCCATCGAGTCCCACAAACCCTTGGCCGATATGGGTATGTCGGTCAACCCGACTACCTACGTCCTTTTGGGCGTCATTGGCATGAATGATTTTGAGGCGATCGAGCCCAATGGTCTGGTCAAATTCTGCCAACATGGCGGCACAACCCTCAGGGGTGCGGAAGTCGTACCCCGCCACCAACACATGGCAGGTGTCGAGACATACCGCGAGACGCTGGGGGTATTTGCTGGTATGGATGATGGTGGCAATTTCACCAAAGGTGCGCCCGAGTGTCGTCCCTTGGCCGGCAGTCGTCTCGAGCAAAATCGTCACACTGGGCGCTACGTTGTTGGCCAAAATCTCGTCGAGGGCACTGGTGATACGTGCCAACCCTGCTTCGACCCCACTGCCGACGTGGGCACCAGGGTGGGTGACGAGGTAGGGAATACCCAACTGCTCGCAACGTTCGAGTTCGATGATAAAGGCAGCAATCGATTTGGCGCGCAAGGCATCGTCTGGTGATGCGAGGTTGATGAGGTAGGAATCGTGCACCACCAATGGGTTCATGCCACTCTCCACATGCGCCGCACGGAAAGCACTGATTTCGCTGTCGGTCAGTGGTTTGGCGTTCCACTGTTGTTGATTTTTGCTAAAAATTTGCAGGGCATCACAGCCAGCTGCTTTGCCATTGGCAAAGGCCTTAGCAAGGCCACCTGACGTCGAGACGTGTGCACCAAATTTCATTGTCACCCTTTCACCTATATATGTTATCTGTAGTATATCATTGTGATTTGCGCTCCATCGCACACGTGTCGGTAATCTTCGTTTTTTTATCTCTGCAATATTACCTATGCGTTGCCACCACAATCGGTTACAATAAGGAGCGTATGTAGGAAAAATCGACCAAATCAAAGGAACGTATGACAACATTGCTGAGTTACGAGGAATTAGCCAACACCATCGAAGACGCATGGGAGCAAGTTGGCTTGCACGACCACGGCGTCAACGAATCGATTAACCCGGGCACGCTTGAGCGCACCTTCCGCGCTGAGATTTTCCCAGAGCATGGCGAACCACTCACCGACCAAAACATGCCCCCGTGGGCCGAAGTCAGTTTCACCTGGGGACCCGACCAGCAACGCTTTAGCACGGGTGGCAAACCAGTGCTGTTTGAGTTGGGCTGGAATTACACGATTACGCTCCCAGCGCAAGACAAACGGAGTGATGTCGATTTGTTGCGGGCCTTTACCACCGCCATCCACCAAGCCTTGCGCAAAGTGTTCCAACAGACTCCTGAGCATGATGTGTTGGCGATAGAAATCCGACGAGTCTATAAATCACCCGAATCACGGGAATTGCAACACATCCAATTGTTTGCCACAGGTGCGAGTGATATCAGCGATACCTTGGCAGCCACTAATGTCGAACATATTCAGGCCATCGTGCAAGAAGAATTAGTGGTCGTGGCGTCATTTTTGCGCACCTTTGCCGAGATTTTCAGCCCAGGCACCGTCGGTGGCTATCGTTCTGTCGAATCGGCGTAAGGAGTTTCGTATGTCTGAATTTGCGCGTTACTGGCGATTACCGGTATTGGTGTTTGTGTTGATTGTAATTGCCGATCGCCTCAGCAAATGGTGGATCGATACCAATCTCGGGCCAATTGAAGGGACAAGCATCCCCGTGATTGCGCCTTGGCTCTATTTGACCTACATCAAAAATACCGGAGTAGCCTTTGGGATGTTCCAAGGGATTCCTCATTTTTTCACCGTGATGAATATTGTGATTAGCGTTGGGGCGATCTACATGTATCGCTACCAAATGCCCCACACCCTCGCGACGCAGTTTTGTATCGGCGGGATTGTGGGTGGTGCGGTAGGCAACATCGTTGACCGCTTGCGCCAAGGTTTTGTGACAGACTTTGTCCATGTCACTTGGTTTCCCGGAATTTTTAACGTGGCCGATAGTGCCATCACCGTCAGTGTGATTGTATTGATATTGGTTACCCTACGGCCAGAGAGTCCCACGAATGCATGATGATGACAGTATATTGCTGGTAGTCGATGACAGCGCCATCGGACAACGACTCGACCGCTTTGTGACCGAAGCCGTCGCCGATTTGACCCGGAGCACGGTGCAACGCTTGATTGAGCAAGGGCACATTACCCGCAACGACAAACCAACCCGGGCGGCGGAGCCACTCAAACGGGGTGACAAGATTAGCATACAACTCCCAGAACCCGTAGACACCTCCTTGGTCGCCGAAGAAATCCCCTTGAATGTGGTCTACGTCGACGACGACATCATCGTGGTCGACAAACCAGCCGGCATGGTGGTCCACCCCGCCCCTGGACACCCCCGCGGTACCTTGGTCAATGCCTTGTTGTGGCATTACCCCGACATGAATATCGGCGGCGGCATCCGCCCAGGCATCGTGCATCGTATCGACCGCGATACCAGTGGCTTGCTCGTGATTGCCCGCAACGATTATGCGCTCCAGCAATTACAACAACAACAGCTGGCCCACACCATGCACAAAGAATACATTGCCTTGGTGGAAGGGGGCTTCAAAACCGATAGTGGCACCGTTGACGCCGCCATCGCCCGCCACCCACGCGACCGCTTGCGCATGGCCATCATGGACGATGGGCGGGCGGCCCGCACCCATTGGCGCGTCATCGAACGCTTCCAACAACAAACGGTGCTGGCGTTGACTCTCGAAACCGGACGTACCCACCAAA
This sequence comes from Roseiflexaceae bacterium, assembly GCA_947450095.1. GTDB lineage: Bacteria > Chloroflexota > Chloroflexia > Chloroflexales > Roseiflexaceae > UBA965. Next base: position 6,449 of record CANFUF010000033.1, on the reverse strand, counting down.
TCCGCGTGCATTGTCAACATATGCGCCACCCTATCATCGGCGACCCGATGTATGGCGTGCAAATCAGTAAACCCCGCCTCGAACGCCAATTCTTGCATGCCCACAAATTAGGGTTTTTGCATCCTCGGAGCCAAGCAGCCGTTGAATTTATTAGCCCGTTACCAGCCGATTTGCAACGGATTCTTGATTTTTATCGGATGAGAAACGAACATACCTGGTAATGAATCACCACGTACCGATTATGCGCACGAATGCGCATAATCGGTACAAAATGACTATGCTATACTACATCGTAGGTTTCGCCAATAGGCCTGATAGTCATGCCAGTCACTATAATTACCACCCCACAGCACACACTACATACCAATGCGCACCACCCTGAACAAGCGGCGCGCATTGATGCCATCATGGCGACACTGCATGCTTCCCCGATTACCGGCGCCACATTCCAGGTGGCACGTATGGCGGATTTGGATTGCATACGTACCGTCCATACTCCAGACCACGTAGCGTGGTTGCAACGTCGTTGTGACCGCATCACCAGACTCAGCGATCTCAGCGCCGACACCTACATTACCCCTGAGAGTGTCACTGCCGCCCGCATGGCGGCTGGGGCTGCCTGTGATGCCATCGATGTCATGCAGGCTGGCCAGCAGGCCATGGCACTAGGACGACCACCAGGCCACCACGCCACCCCCGGCGAAGCGATGGGGTTTTGTTTTTTCAACAACATCGCCATTGCCGCCCGCTATGCCCAACGCCAACATGGATTGCGTCGGATTGCGATTGTCGATTTCGACATCCATCACGGCAACGGCACCCAAGACACGTTTTATGGCGATGCCGATGTGTTGTTTATCTCGAGCCATTCATCTCCGCTCTATCCATTCAGTGGCAATCGTGAGCAAATGGGGCAAGGTGCAGGGCATGGCACCACCCTCAACATCCCGCTCCAACGTCTGAGCGACGATACCGCCTACCTCGCCGCCTATCAACAAATCGTAATCCCAGCGCTCACCCGCTTCCAACCCGATTGTCTGTTGATTTCGGCAGGGTATGACGCCCATTGGGACGACCCTGTGGGTAATTGTGCCGTATCCGTGACCGGTTATAGTCAACTCATGCGGCTATTGATTGATGCCGCTGATGAATTCTGTAATGGCAAAATCGTCGCCGTCCTCGAGGGTGGTTATAGCCAGCGGGCCTTGTCAGCCAGTGTGCATGCCACGATTTGTCAGCTTGCCAATCACCCAGTGATACCCGACAGCCTTGGGCAACGCATCGGCAATCCGCACGGTGCGGATCAATCAATTGCGTGGTTGCGTGCCCATCACCCCTTGTTACACGACACGAAGGAGATTTTTTCATGACACTTGCGGTCATTGACTATGGCGCCGGCAATTTGCCCAATGTGGTACGGGCACTCCAACACCTCGGCGTAGATTTGACCATCACGAGCGACCCTGCAGTGGTCGCTCGTGCGCCAGCAGTTGTATTGCCTGGCGTAGGTGCCACACTCGATACGATGACCACCCTCAATCGCACCGGGTTGGCCGATGCAATCCGCGGGGCGGTAGCACGAGGAGTTCCTTTCCTCGGGATTTGTGTGGGGATGCAAGTGTTGTGTGATATCAGCGAAGAATTCGGTCCCCACGATTGCCTCGGGATTATCCCCGGTGCGGTTCGGAAATTCCCCGCCACCCTCAAAGTCCCCCAGATTGGCTGGAACCAAGTGCGTTATACGGCCACGCACCGCAATCATGCCTTGTTTGATGGCATCCCCGACCAGACCGATTTTTATTTTGTGCATTCGTATTATTGTGATGTCACCGACAAAACGATTATCGCTGGCGAGACAGACTATACCCTTGACTTCCCTAGTGTATTAATCAAAGGCAATTTGGCGGCAGCCCAATTCCACCCCGAAAAAAGCGGTAGCGCCGGGTTACGCTTGCTCCGAAATTTCGTGCAACACATGGCACAGCTAGATTGCGAGCCGCAGCATGTTTGAACTCTACCCGGCCATTGACATCCACCAAGGGCGCTGCGTACGCTTGACCCAAGGTGACTATGCCACCGCCAATGTATATGACGAATCCCCCGCCAATGCGGCCCGGCGCTGGGTGGCTGCTGGTGCCACGCAATTACATGTGGTCGACCTCGATGGCGCCAAAGCTGGCTATCCTGTCAACCTCGAGGCCATCGCCGCCATTACCGCCGCCGTCTCCATCCCCATCCAATTAGGCGGAGGGATTCGCACCCACGCAAACGTCGCCACCGTCCGGCAACTCGGTGTCACTCGGGTCATCATTGGCACCAAAGCAGTCCAATCTCCTGAGTTTGTGGCCGAGCTGGTTGCCCAACACGGCGACGCCATCATCGTGGGCGTCGATGCCCGTGATGGCTTCGTGCAAACGGCTGGCTGGTTGGATGGGTCACACGTCAGCGCCACTGATTTGGTGGCACAGATGCGCACATTGGGGGTTGCCCGCATCATTTATACCGATATTAGTCGTGACGGCACCCTCAGTGAGCCCAATTACGCCGCCACCGCCGCACTGCTCCACCCCGATGGTCCCAAAATCATCGCATCGGGGGGCGTGAGCCACGTCGACCAACTCGTGACGCTTGCTCACCTCGGGATTCATGGCGCAATCGTCGGCAAAGCACTTTATACTGGCGCCATCGCACTTCCCAACGCATTCGCATTGCTTGCAAAGGAGTCACACTAATGAGCGACAACAATACCTCTAATATCAGCGCCAAGTACGAAGAAGAGCGCAATCGATCAAGCAACCAATCACAAATTAGTCATTTGCAAGGCCAAATCGACGAATTGCGCCGCCTGCTCCGTGACCAAGGCCAAAAATACCAATTGGCCATTGAACAAGTGCGCAAAAACGATCAAGCCAATGCCGACATGGAGACCCAATTTTCACGCCAGAGCCAAGAACTCAGTCAAACCATTGATGGCTTTCGCCGTGACATCGGGAGCCTGCGCAAAGAATTTGCCAGCACCTTGGTCAAAGTCGAAGATGGCATCCAACCCATCCGTGATATGCAAGCCCAAATCCAAGAATTAGGCACCGCCCGCAAAGACGACCGCGTATCAGTCGCCACCCTGATTAACCGCTTGGCAGAATTAGAACAAAAAAACGGTGCATTGTTTGCCTTGGTGCGGGAAGCCGACGAGCGCCACCGTAGTGTGGTCGCCCGACTCGAAACCTTCCAGTCTGCCGAAGATACCCGCCGTGCCGAGCTGCGCAAAATCCTCGAAGAAGTCCAGATCGAGAAGCAACAACTGCGCCGTCAAGCCGTCGAAAACCAACAACTGGTCGCCGACAGCAAATACATCCTCAGTGAACAACAAAGCCGTCTCGTGCGCCTCGATGACTTCCGTAGCCAAATTGACAAAGTGTCGACCGAAATCCCCGAACAAGTCAAAAACCTCGACACCAAAATCACCGCTATTGGCCAAGAAACCAAACAAATCGAACGCATCGCCGCTGAGCACTATCTGTCCAATCAACAGCGCATCGAAGAAATTCGCCTGCAACAAGAAGAAAAGCTTACCAGCTTCCAAGACACCGAAGAACGCCAATTCCGCCAAATTACCACTTGGATCGAACGCATCGACACCTACGTCCGCGATCTCGAACAACGCCTCACCCGCACCCACAATCGCCTCGAAAACCTCCAGCATGACCATGCCAATCACTTCAATGACATCGAAACGCGTGAAATGGAATTACTCAGCGCAAGTGTCAAAACCATGCAAACCATGCTGGAGCGCATCAAGGTTGAGCGCCCCAATCAACCAGCGCCCGACGGAAAGAGTCGCTAGTCATGTTGAAACGCCGCATTATTCCCTGCCTCGATGTCAAAGCTGGGCGGGTCGTCAAAGGGGTCTCGTTCGTCGATCACCGTGACGCCGGCGACCCAGTCGTCCTCGCCGCCTACTACAACGACAGTGGCGCCGATGAATTGGTGTTTTATGACATCACCGCCAGCTCGGACGAGCGCAATATCATGGTAGAGGTGGTCGAACGCACCGCCGCCCAAGTCTTCATCCCACTCACCGTTGGCGGGGGCATTCGCACCGTCGACGACATGTATCGCATGTTGCGGGCCGGTGCCGACAAAATATCCATCAACACCGCCGCCGTGCTCAACCCGCAACTCATCAGCGACGGCGCCAAGCGCTTTGGCAGTCAATGCATCGTATTGTCAATCGATGTACGTCGGGTGCCCGATAGCGCTGGCGCCCCCCAATGGCAAGTATTTACGCACACTGGCGCCAACGCCCGCTCGACCGGCATCGATGCCGTACAGTGGGCCATCCGTGGTGCCGAATTAGGCGCTGGCGAGCTAGTCATCAATAGTATGGATGCCGACGGCACTTATGGCGGCTATGACATCGCCTTGCTCCATACCATTTCGAGTCAAATCGGCATTCCCGTCATCGCCTCCGGGGGCGCCGGCACACCACAGCACCTCTATGACGGCTTTGTACTGGGTGGCGCCGACGCCGTCCTCGCAGCCAGTATTTTCCATTTTGGCAACTATACAATTGCCCAAGTCAAAGCTGATTTGCACAATCGTGGCTTGGCAATGAGGTAGCACCATGCAAATCACCGTCCGTTATTTTGCCGCCCATCGTGACATTAGTGGCGTGGCGAGCGAGCTCCTCGACGTCCCCGACGCCAGCACCTTGGCCGATGTCTGGCAATTGCTCGAGCAACGCTACCCCGCCTTGGTGCCCTACCGTAACCGAGTGTTGCTTGCCCAAAACGAACGTTTCGTCCCGGCGAGCACCATCCTCAATGCCGGTGATGTGGTGGCGTTTATCCCGCCAGTGAGCGGTGGGAGTACCACACCACTATTCTTGGTTACCCACGCACCTCTCGATCCCGCGCCGCTGGTGGAATTGGTGGGGGCACCGGGGGTTGGGGCGATTGTAACCTTTAGTGGCACTGTCCGCGATCATTTTGGCGAACGTAACACCGCCCGCCTCGAATACGATGCCTATCACGAAATGGCCACCGCCGTCCTTGCAGATATCGCCGCCGATGCCACCCAGCGCTTTGGGTTGGGCAATGTCGCCATCCATCATCGCATCGGCATCCTCGAAATCGGCGACGTGGCCGTAATTGTGGTGGTTGCATCTGCCCACCGCGGACCAGCCTTACAGGCTACGGCATGGATTATGGATCGCATCAAAGAAATTGCGCCTATTTGGAAAAAAGAACACTGGGCCGATGGTGAAAATGAATGGGTGGGACACGAATCTGACCGGCCAACTGCCTAAAATTGATACACAAAACCGCTCCTCACACACGAATCATGTGCGAGGAGCGGTTTTGTCGATTACGTTACTGCAAAAGTTTTTCGAAGTTGGGTTGGTCGGGTTGACGATTCCATTTGCTACTCAACGATTTGATGGTTTCGTCGCCAATCCAATACGTCAAGAGTGACCCCAAAATCAAGCCAACAGCGCTCCCAATTGCGGCTCCGAGGCTAAACGCCATAATCCGAGAACGTCCTGATTCCATAATTTCATTTCCTCACTGTACCACAACGAGTGGTGTAGCCGCATCCCAAAGGCGTTCGAGGCGATAAAAATCACGCATTTCGTTCGAGAAGATATGCACAACCACATCGCCATAATCAAGTAATACCCAACCAGCAGACGTCATACCTTCGGTTTTTGTTTCAAGACCATATTCTTCGGCGACGCCTTCGTCGACCACATCCAGCAATGATTTGAGTTGACGTTCGCTGCCACCACTACAAATCACAAAAAAATCAGCAAACGTCCGCAACGAGCGCAAATCCAACAACATGATATCGCTCGCTTGCTTTTCTTCAAGGAGCTCGACTACGCGTCGTGCCAATGCCTGTGTATCCATGCCACTCCATTACCACGAGGTTACACACCTCGAATATACTCTATCATACTAACAAATCGTATCTGATTTGTAAATAAGTCAACGAAACACCACAATTCGCAAGGCGTTCTGTAGTGGTTCTGGGACAAACATCAATACTACACCACCAAACATGTACACACTCAAATTCACCATACTCGAAGCACGCAACATATCGACCCAAATTTGATTCGGGAAGGCTGCCATCACCAACAAGATCATCACACTCAAAAGCACCGCTTGGAGCGCCCCTAACAATGCCCCAATCACATGGTCTATCCATCCCAGCGCAATCAATCCACAATAATGCTGAATGAGTGACGCCATTAGACTTGCGCTCCCACTCACCGCCATCATAATCAACAACACCGCAATGAGCATCGCAACTGCATCATCAGCAATCATACCATGTAATGAATCTGCCACACTTGGGGCAAACCGACTCGCCACCACTATACTTGCAAGTAATCCGGTAACTGCGAGCAGTTGACGAATTGCACCCCAATAAAATCCGAATGTCGT
>CANFUF010000032.1 GCA_947450095.1 Roseiflexaceae bacterium | reverse complement strand
GCGGTAGGGGCGAATAATGTGCCGCCGTTCACGGCGACACTATTCGCCCCTACCTGGGCGCCACATCCCTCGCACGTACGAGGCATGCCTCGTACGTGCGAGGCACGCCTCGCATATGGCGAAGCCCCGAGTGCATATGCACTCGGGGCTTCGCCATCCAACACCTAGTCGCGACGACGAGGCCGGCTGAAGCCACCGCGATCACCGCCACGATCTGGTGCCGGTGGGCGATTGGCGTTGGCCGCCTTGCGCTCTTCGGGGGATTCGCCATTGAGCACAGAGCGTCGTGACAAGCTGACTTTGCCACCCGCATCGACGTCGATGACCATCACGTTGATTTCGTCGCCGATATTGACGACGTCTTCGACTTGGTTGACCCGACCGACATCAAGCTCTGAAATATGCACCATGCCGTCTTTGCCGGGAATCAAGTTGACAAAGGCGCCAAACGGTTTGATGCTAACCACTTTGCCAAGGAAGATTTCGCCCACTTTGATTTCGCGGGTCAAGGCTTCGATCATACCTACAGCTTTTTTGGCGGCTTCACCGTCGGCAGTAGTCACAAACACGCGACCATCGTCTTCGACATCGACCGTCGCACCGGTGGCTTCGATAATACCCCGGATGGTCTTGCCACCAGGGCCAATCAAGGCACCGATTTTGTCGACCGGAATCTGCAACGTAATAATCCGTGGTGCCGTGGCTGACAATTCGGTACGGGCACTATTGATGATTTCGTTCATCTTGTCGAGGATAAACAAACGACCGGTTTGGGCCTGTGCAAAGGCTTCACGCATAATGTCAAATGTAATACCCGTGGTCTTGATGTCCATCTGGAGACCGGTAATCCCTTCGGACGTCCCAGCCACTTTGAAGTCCATATCGCCGAGGTGGTCTTCGATGCCTTGGATGTCGGTAAGCACCTGCCATTTGCCATCAGCACCGGTAATCAAGCCCATGGCCACACCGGCGACGGGGCGTTTGATGGGCACACCAGCATCCATCAACGACAAACTCGAGCCACAGACCGAGGCCATCGACGAAGAACCGTTGGATGACAGTACTTCAGAGACCAAACGCATGGTATAGGGGAATTCTGACTTGGGTGGCAATACGGCCAACAACGACCGTTCGGCCAAGGCACCATGCCCGATGTCACGGCGGCGTGGGGCACCCAAGCGCTTGACTTCGCCCGTCGAAAACGGCGGGAAGTTGTAGTGGTGGATGTAGCGCTTGCTGGTTTCGATGCCGAGGTCATCGAGACGTTGCTCTTCTGACGGTGAACCGAGGGTGGTGATGGTCAATACTTGGGTTTGACCACGGGTAAACAAGCCACTCCCGTGCACACGCGGTACCACGCCCACGTCGACCGAGATGGCGCGAATTTCGTCGGTCTTGCGGCCGTCGACGCGCATGCCACTGGTCAAAATCGCCGAGCGGACGGCTTCGTAGGTCAAGTTTTCGAAGGCCACATCAATGGCTTTCTTGCGGGCGGGGATTTCTTCTTCGGGTTCATCGGCCGTGAAGTGCGCCACAATCGCGGCATGCAAGGCATCGGTACGATCTTGGCGGGCAGTTTTGTCGCTGTCGTGCAAGGCTTCGTTGAGGCGATTGCCCATCCAGGCCCGAATCGCTTTTTCGAGTGAATTATCGGCAGCGGGTGGGGTGAATGCCAATTTGGCCACACCACATTGGGCGACGAGGCGTTCTTGGAGTTCACAGATTTCGCGGCAGACTTGGTGGCCTTTGATAACACCGTCGAGCATTTCGGCTTCGGTGAGCTCTTCGGCGCCGGCTTCGACCATCAACACGGCATTTTTGGTACCAGCAACCACCAAATCGAGGCGGCTAGCGGCCATATCAGCCATGAAGGGATTGACGACGTGACCGTTTTCGTTGAAACCCACCGTCACGGCACCCACTGGTCCCGAAAAGGGGATATTGCTGATGGCCAAGGCGGCCGATGCGGCAATAATCGACAACGGGCCTGGGTCGTTGATCATGTCAATCGAAAAAGTGGTGACGATGATTTGGACTTCGTTGAAGTAGCCTTCGGGGAAGAGCGGGCGCAACGGGCGATCGGTCAAGCGTGACGTCAAAATCGCCGTAGTGGTGGCGCGCCCTTCGCGTTTGAAGAAGCTACCAGGAATTTTGCCGGCGGCGTACATTTTTTCTTCGTAGTCGACGGTCAATGGGAAAAAGTCGATCCCATCGCGGGCCGACTTGGCAGCCACCACGGTGGCCAGCAACATGGTGTCGCCGTAGCGCACGGTTACTGCGCCGTCTGCTTGTTCAGCAAAACGACCTGCTTCGAGCGTCATCGTGCGACCGGCAATTTCGGCGCTAACACTCACAATGTTTTTTACGGTCATGCAATACCTTCTTCTTGGTGCAACCACCCACATAGTGGTGCGTGTTGCCAAGTGTTAGGTACTGGAGTATGCCGTTGCAGTGCCACCCCATACTCCAATCCCTAACCCCTTGGTCTTCCTCTGTTTCACAAAAAAGATAAAACTGCGGGCCGTCACTTGTACGAGCCCGCAGCATATCAGCGTAGAATTGGGCGTAGCGCCACAACCTGACTACCGACGTAAGCCTAGGCGCTCAATAACTGAGCGGTAGCTGGGGCGGTCGGTGCGGCTCAAGTACGCCAGCAAACGACGACGGCGACCAACCAGGCTCAACAAGCCGCGGCGGGTGGCATGGTCGTGTTTGTGTTCGCGCAAATGTTCGATGATTTGATTGATGCGCTCGGTCAACAAGGCAATTTGAACTTCTGACGAACCGGTATCTGTACCGTGCGTCTGAAACTTGCCTACGACGACATCTTTCTCGCTCTTCTCCAAAGCCATGTGCTATGCACTCCTCATAATCGCGTGCGGGCTGGAGGCGCCCGCCGTTCGAAAACAGCATCGACATTCCCATGTCAATGGGTGGTATTATACCACAGATACAAGGATAATGAGGTTTTTTCTTGACGTGCTAGTGAGATGTGAGTAGAATGAGGATTGTGCAATATACACACACACCGAACCAGCTCCGTGATTTGCTCCAGCGTATAAGCCTTGCAGTGGCGTATATACCGGGGGTGCGCGTGGCGCAGCCACCGTACAATGCACAAAAAAACGCAGTGATTGGTCATGGTGTCACGGCACACCAAGATGGGAACCGCACGGTATTGACCTGTTTTTTGTGCATAGACCCCGCACCGTCGCGGAGCCTTCCTGAGCATTGTGCGCTCGTGCAAACTGTTATCCAGGCAATTTTGCCTCCACGCACAGAGCAGGAATTTATCATTGATGTTATTATCACCGACATACTTGCCTAAGGATCGCATGCCCACCAAAGCACGGCTCAAACCTCGTACGCTGGCAGTACGCGTCCTCTATGAGCTCAACCAAACTGACCATACGATTGAGGCGGTACTAGCCAATCATTTTGCCTACCCTCGGCTCAGCGATACCGACGACGATGATGATGGTAGTGGTGTCGTCAGTCCACAACACCAAGAATTCATCCGCACCCTCGTGACGGCATCACTCAATAATCGCCATGCCCTCGATGCCTTGATTATTGATTTGGCACCAAATGTGCCGCTCAGTGATATGCCGTTATTACAACGAGTCGTGTTACAATTAGCCATCGCCGAAATGCGTTATATGGGGCAAGGACGGGGTGACTACAAGCTGATTATCAATGCTGCGGTTGAAATCACCCGTGCCTACGTGGGCGATAACCAAGCACGGTTTGTCAATGGCGTGTTAGGCACAGTGGCGTTGCGCTACCCCGAATCACGGAATCCCTCGACACGGTAGCCTACCGGGATTCTTCCCGTGGTGAATAATTGAGATACGTAGAGACACGCTAATACCTTGTGTCACGGTTGCGAAAGGAGCATGATTCATGCCGTCTGCTGAAATGGAAGCCCGTCTGAAAAAAATTGTTGCTGATCGACTCGGAGTCGAAGAAGCTGCAATTGTCCCATCAGCCCGCTTTGCCGAAGATTTGAAGGCCGACTCACTCGACTTAGTTGAGTTGATTATGGCGCTCGAAGAAGAATTTGGCGTTGACATTCCCGATGATGTCGCTGAAAAAATCCTCACCGTTGGCGATGCATTGACCTACATCGACGCCCACGGGAAGTAATTTTCCGATTCGTTACCACAACGCCCATTGACGATAATTGTCGTCAATGGGCGTTGTGGTATCGCTTTTCCCTGTTTTTACACTGCATATTCCACCATGACTTATACAGTTTTTTTATTTATCATCAACCTGCGTACTCTCCCCTGCATTTCGGTGTACAATCTAAAGTAATGGAATGGTGACCAGGTGAAGTGAGGTCGGCATGAACTTCCTCGGCGTTGGTCCGGGCGAATTTTTCTTTATTCTGATTGTTGCATTGATTGTGATTGGTCCCGAACGCTTACCGGGCTTTGCCCGGAGCCTCGGACGCAATATTGTACGGTTGCGCAATTGGATGAATGCATCACCCGATGCCCAAATGCTCCTCCAAGTGCAACGGGAACTCGAACTCGAAATTAACGACATTCGCTCCACGCTCCGTCAAGAAGTACTCAACGTACGGGCTGAATTCGAGGAAGTCCGTCAAGACTTGAGTATGGCCTCACGCACCGTCGATAGCTCACTGAGTGAAATAGCCAATGACGTCAACAGTGATCTCGGGTATGTGTCGTCCTACCCTACACCGGTGGCCACACCTGCGATAACAAATACTCCGGAAGTTGCGCCAATTACTGACCCGAGTAGTGATGTAACCGCACCGATTAGTTTTGCACAAACTACTGGCAATGAGACTACACCGACAATTGCCACAGAAGAATCTGTAGCGCCGGTGGTAGCTCGGCAACGTAAACCAAATTGGGTCGATACCACTACAGATGAATCAACCCACGTGATAGCCCCACCTCACATCATCGAAACTGCGGTAGTATTACCCGTTAATGCGACGCTCGAAGCCGAGATTGCCACATTGCGCCAAGAAATAGCCACCCTCAAACAGGCGCCAAATGCGCCAAGCACCGTCACCCACGATAATTTCATGATGATGCAAGTCGAAGTATCTCAATTAACCCAAGAGCTCAGTACACTCCGCAATGAAATCAAACAAAGCAAACTCGGGGCACCGCCGTCGGTGTCATATGATGCCTTTATGATTATGCGCGTCGAACTCGCCCAACTTTCCCAACAACTTGATGCCGTAACCAAACAACTCACCACTCACAGCAATGGGGAGCCATCCGCATGAACACTTCCCAACTGATTATTGCCGTCATCGTATTGACCATTCTCATACTTATTCCACTCATCGTAATTGTGTTAGTCCGTTGGCTAATCCCGCTCGAAGATCCAATGGATGAGGAATTTAGTGCGACAGAACCAGAAATTCCCACCAATTCCCTGCAGGATTTCTGGAGTGCCTTAGCACCCCATTTAATTGAATTACGCGACCGACTCGTCAAGGCCTCGTTGGCTATTGCGATCGGCACTGCAATTGGTTTTTATATGGTCAATAGTCCGCTTATTTTGGGGACACCACTGCCTGACTTTATGGTCAAACAATTAGCGCCCCCAGGCACCGTGCTCCAAGCAGTGGGCGTTGGCGAAGTCTTCCTCGGATATATGCAAATCGCGCTGATTATCGGCGTCGTATTTGCAATGCCCGTGGTCGTGTATCAAGTAGTGGCATTCTTTTCACCTGGCTTACTCGGCTACGAAAAACGCATGGTGTATATCGCCCTCCCAATTGTCACTGAGCTTTTTCTGGCTGGAGTATCGTTCGGCTGGTTTTTCACCGTACCAGCTGCGTTGCAGTTTTTATTACAATACGGAAAAACATCGAGCATTAGTACCGTACCAACCTCAGATAGTTTCTTCCAAACCGTCGCAACCTTGTTGCTCTGGAACGGAATTATTTTCCAATTACCCGCCATTATGTATCTTTTGGCCCGGCTCAACATTGTCTCAACGGCCATGCTTACGAGTACCCGCCGCTACGCGATTGTGGTCATCACCATTATCGCTGCATTGATTACCCCTACCGGCGATCCCTACAACTTATTATTGCTGGCGGTGCCAATGTATATGTTGTACGAATTAGGGATTATGTTGACCCGCTTCGTACCCAAGTCCGAAGTCATCGCAACCGAAGAACCACAAGCATAAATAACGGTTGCACTACCATACAAACACCCGCAGTGAATTGTCACTGCGGGTGTTTCATGTACGAATCGGCGCCAGATTACTCGCGCGTCAACGCCACAACCCACGTCGCATCGCCAATCACCGTGTTTTGCAATGTAATAATCAGGGTCGTCGCACTTGGGTGTAATCCTCGTGCCACCACCACCGTACCGATGGCATTTTGACCAGGCAAAATTTGGATTGTCCGTGGTTGTGAACGAATGACCGCAAGGGCATAATTCGTCCCAAGTGAATCACGAATCACGACGTGGGCATCATCTAGCGGAATCTGCATATCGAGGTCATTTGTGTTGTTATTAATCTGGAATTGCACATGAATCTCGCCATCACAAGTCGTTACTTGTTGCAACGTCAACAACGCATCGGCATTTACCCCAGCATGCACACTTTGCCAACTCCCATCACTCGCCCGCACCCGCACAATCGTTTGGGCATCATTCCATTCACAACGCGCAATCGTCAATTTGGGATTTGACTGTGATCCATCACTCGCAACCACCGCAGTCACCGTTGGTTCCATTGGGGGTAGTGTCACCAACCGGGTGCCACTCGTACTCGCCGCAAACCAGACCGCCACCACCAACAATGCCACACTCACCGCAATCAGGGCTTGTCCCGTCCAAGTCGAACGCAGTTGCACCCACAAATCGCGCCACGGGCGCATGGGGGCTAATGGAGCAGTTACGGGCATGATTTCGCTGAGCACGAGGTGCTCAATTTCGTCCCAACGCGTACAATTCAAGAGTTGGGGAATACGTTGGAGTTCACTGTCACTCCAATTCATATTGGTTGATCGTTCGGTGAAAATATGCACGGGCAACGCATCTAACCCGAGCACTTGGACCTTCCAATCACTTTCGATATGTGATTCGGGGTGCAACGTGGGTGCAATTGCCACCACCCGCCGGACTGCGCGTACATCAACCGAACGGTTATTGGTGATATCGGCCCGATGTTCAGTCAAAAAATTGGTCAAGGCATAATAATAGGCAATCACCTGGTTATAGGGATTTTTACGGCCTGGGTTGATACGTTTACGTTCTTGGTTACTGTTTTCCACAAACCATGGACCATTGACATCGCCAAACACTTTACCATCACAATGTTTGAGCTCAATCACAAAAATACCTTCGTTTTTGAGCACCACCACATCGATGGTGCGCCCACCCACACTAAAATTGGCCATGACAATATATAAGCCGTCAAGTCGGGCCAACTGCGTTGCCAGTTGGGTAATCGCCCGCCGTTCGTTGGGATGTTCTGGTTTTTCGCCAATCCAAATCTGTACTGCCATACAATCCTCAGCGCCGCCGCGCATTACCTCGGCTTCGCGCCGGCGCAGGAGCCGGGGCGAGTTCTTCTTCGAGCGCCATGGTGCGGCGCAAATCCAGGATTTGGTCGCGTAATCCGGCAGCTTTTTCAAATTCCAAATCTCGTGAGGCATTTTTCATCTGCTTTTCGAGATCTTTAATCAGTTTGGCCATCGCTTCACGCGTCGCTGGCATTTCTACCCGTTTAGTCGTATCGTTTGTGGTATAGACCCCTTGTTCCTCGGCGGCCTTGCGTAAGCGATCACTCAAATCACGCACACCTTTGATAATTCCGACGGGTACAATATCGTGAGCCGTGTTGTAGGCAATCTGGATGCTCCGGCGACGATCGGTTTCGGCAATAGCAGCGGTCATCGAGGCCGTCATGTTGTCGGCATACATCACCACCGTGCCTTCGACGTGGCGGGCTGCCCGCCCGATAATCTGAATCAATGACGACGCCGACCGCAAAAAACCTTCTTTGTCGGCATCAAGAATTGCCACCAAAGATACTTCGGGCAAATCCAATCCTTCGCGCAACAAATTAATCCCCACCACCACATCATAGACACCGAGGCGCAAATCACGCAAAATCTCGACCCGTTCAATAACGTCGATATCAGAATGCAAATAATGGGTACGAATGCCCGTTTCGCGCAGATAATCGGCTAAATCTTCGGCCATACGCTTGGTCAAGGTTGTCACCAAACAACGATGACCTTTTTTGACCCGCCCTTGGACTTCACTCACCAAATCATCGACCTGACCACGGGTTGGGCGGATGTTGATTACGGGGTCGATTAGCCCCGTAGGCCGGATGATTTGCTCCACTACTTGTTGCGACATGCCGATTTCGAGGGGGGTAGGCGTGGCCGACACAAACACCGCTTGGCGAATATGTTGACTGAATTCATCGAAATTCAACGGACGATTATCCAAGGCCGATGGTAACCGGAAGCCATAATCGACCAGCGTTGTTTTGCGCGAGCGGTCACCGGCATACATCCCTCGTACTTGGGGCAACGAAATATGCGATTCGTCCACAAATATCACAAAATCATCGGGGAAGTAATCGAGCAACGTCCATGGTGTTTGCCCCGCCAAACGGCGATCCATGTGGCGCGAGTAGTTTTCAATCCCCGAACAATAGCCCATTTCGCCGAGCATTTCGAGGTCGTACATGGTGCGTTGTTTGAGGCGGGCTGCTTCGAGGATTTTGCCTTCACCTTCGAGAAATTTGACCTGTGCCACCATTTCATCTTGGATGTCACCCATCGCCAAATGCAGTTTTTCGGTAGTGGCCACAAAGTGTTTGGCTGGGAAGACTTCGACCCGTGGTAATTGTTTGTAGACCTCACCAGTCAACGGGTCAAACTCCGAAATTCGTTCGACTTCATCGCCCCACAATTCCACCCGGATGGCCGTTTCGGCATTGGCCGGGAAGATATCAAGCGTGTCACCACGGACCCGGAAGGTACCACGATGGAAGTCCATGTCGTTGCGGGCAAATTGCAAATCAAGCAATTGGCGCAACAATTTGTCACGGTTGCGCACCTCGCCGACGGCAATTGGAATCATCACGTGGCCGTAGTCCACCGGACTACCCAACCCATAAATACACGATACCGACGCCACAATCAACACATCACGACGGGTCAGCAGTGCTTGGGTGGCGGCGTGACGGAGGCGGTCGATTTCTTCGTTGATCGAGGCTTCTTTTTCAATATATAAATCTTTGCTGGGAACATAGGCTTCGGGTGTATAGGTGTCATAGTACGAAATAAACATTTCGACGGCAGCATCAGGTAATAATTCACGGAATTCGCTATATAGTTGCGACACCAAGGTTTTGTTGTGGGCCAGCACCAAGGCCGGGCGTTGTAATTCCTCAAAAACCCAGCTCATCACGGCCGTTTTGCCGGTACCAGTGGCCCCCAACAGCGTTTGATACCGCATGCCTTGACGCACCCCATCAACAAGTTGACGAATCGCTTTGGGTTGATCACCAGTTGGTTGATAGGGAGCATTCGCCGTGAAACCCATAACATACTCAATTCATCGTCGGGCCGTAGTAACCCACATGATAATTTACACTATACCTATTATACGCTGTCATATCTGATAAAAAAATCAGAAAAGCGTGAGCTGTTCCACAATTGGTTTGTTCGCATTACGGCGAGCGATTTGCATGGTCCGCCCTGTCCCAAAAAACCGCCCATCAAATGTGACAAAATCAGCCACGCGTTGGGTAGCAGCCCCTAGCACGGCAATATGAGCCGGCTCGCGGAGCGTCCCTAGTGTCCGCAAGCGCAAAATCCGCTTCACCCCTAGTGGCCCCAACCCGGGAATGCGCAACAATTGTTCGGCCGGCGCCCGATTAATTTCGATAGGGAACAACTCAGGGTGTTGCAAGGCCCACGCCAATTTGGGGTCGTGTGCTAATGACAAATTGGCCTGCCCATCAAACGCGAGTTCTTCGGCAGCAAAGCCATAATGGCGCAACAACCAATCCGCTTGGAGTAGGCGTTGGGTGCGTACTTGGGGCGTCGATCGGGCATTTGCCATGGGAGTACCAGCCAATGCCTTAAAGGCGCCATAGTAGACCCGTCCCACGGCGAGTTCTTTGCGCAACCAGGCCGTCGCGGTGATTAATTCTTGGTCGCTTTCGCCAGCGGCACCCACCACAAACTGGGTGGCAATCCCCGATTTAATCTGCCCCGCTTGGTACAAATCACGCATCCAGCGCAACCGTAGAATCACATCGCTCCGCCAATCCCGACTGGGGTCCAGCACTGCTTGGCGCGCCGCACTGGGGACTTCGATATTGAGACTCATGCGATCGGCCACCCGCGCAGCAGCTTCAACCACCGCATGCGACACTCCGGGCGGCAATTTGAGGTGCAGATAGCCACGGTATGCGTAACGGCTGCGCAAAATCTGAGCGCTGTCAACCACGGACGATCCAGATTCGTCCGCAGAACCAACCACCGCCGTCGACAACAATAATCCGGCGTTATGGCGTTGCAGTTGCGGTGCGACGGCGGCCGCCGCCTCATCAGGAGTCAACGTCGCTCGTGGCACATCTCCCCCAGCCCTAAGCGGGCAATAGGGGCAGTTGTGCACGCATTCGGCACTCATGAGCAGGCGCATGACCGGGCGACGCACCCCTTTGGCGTCGGCTTCGGCCGACAAGGCGTTTTCGCTCCAATGGGCCTTGGTTGATTGATAACGACGACCTGCGACCGCATGGGTGTCGCAGGCCTCGTAATGCGCCGCTGGCGCAAGGATAGCAAGTTTCTCAGCGACGTCCATCGCATGCACTCATTTCGCCGTTACGGGGTCGCAGGGGGATTTTCATCGGACGAATGTGGGATTGTATCGGTCACTTGGGTATCTTCAATGTCTGATGGATGCATTGGCATGGTCGGCACTGCAGGCGTTTCGTCATATAACGGTGCCACCGGCAATGGTGCGGTCACATCGGCTAATTCTGGAGCACGGGCATGATTCAACCACAAGCCAATCACCCCAGCCGCAATCAACACAATACTGGCAATCTGGGCGACGCGCAATGCATTGGCACACGAACCACCGACCAAATCGGTACACAAACTATCGGTACGCAACCCTTCAACCCACAAGCGACCCAAACCATAAATAATGGCATAAAACAACACCATGTCGCCACGGCGCAACACGTCACGGTAGCGACGCTCAATGGCGATTAGCACACCCACACCTGCCAAGTTCCAGAGTGATTCATACAAAAAGGTGGGGTGGAACAACGTCGTCAGCGGATATTTATCAAGGTCGTTATACGGGGGGATACGGTATTGGGCATCGATAATCAACCCAAAGCCAAAGGGTGTTGGGCGGCCATACGCTTCTTGATTGAAAAAATTTCCCCAGCGCCCAATCGCTTGTGCCAACATAAATGTGGGCATCATGATATCGAGCCATTCACGCAAATCGAGTTGGTGACGCCGTGTATAAATCACCGCAGCCAATATGGCACCAATCAAGGCACCATGAATGGCAAGCCCACCGGTAGCGGGGTTAATAATCATCCAAATGCTTTGATTGGCAAAACGGGGCCACTCAAAAATTACATAATATGTCCGGGCACCAGCAATTCCGAGGATCATCCCCAAAACCACCAGATTCCAGACATGCTCGGGGTCTTGGCTCCGTTGTTGGGCACGATAGGCGGCCCATTGTGCCGCAATCATGGCACCACCAACAATTAACACTCCATACCAGCGCAATACAATTGGAATAGAACCCAACATAAAGTTCAACAAAAACGGATCATCGGGTGGGTAAAGTTGCATAATTCGCCTACATCACTCGTGCATCTTCCGAATACTGCATCTATCATACCGCAGTTATCTGATGCAAGTGCAACTATTTAAGGCAAGTACAATAGTGGTACAATGACTGCGATTTACTACGCTATAGAGTCAAAGGGATGATTATATGTTGCTTGCCATTGACATCGGCAATACCAATATCAAAATCGGCGTCTTTCGTGGCACCGAAATCATTGCCCATTGGCGGGTTTTGACCGAGCGCCACAAACTTGCTGACGAATACGCCGTTTTGATTCGCAATCTGTTTGATTTGGCCCAAATCAACGTCGGCGACATTCATGGCTGTGTGATGTCGTGTGTGGTACCCCCATTAATGATGCAATTTACCCAACTCTGCACCAAATATTTAGGGATTAATCCGATTGTGGTTGGTCCACGGGTGATTTCGGGGTTAACATTTGATGTTGAAAACCCCGACGAGATGGGTTCTGACCGCATTGCCAATTCACTGGCGGCCACGGTCATGTATGGCAGTCCCGTGATTGCTATCGCCTTTGGCACGGCAACGACATTTGATGTGGTCGTCGATAACGTATACGTTGGTGGATGTATTGCCCCAGGACTAGGGATTTCGGCCGATGCACTCTTTTCATTGGCAGCCCGGCTCTACCAAGTCGAACTGGTCCGCCCGCCCAAAGTCATCGCCCGTAACACCGTCCACCATATGCAAGCAGGAGTTATCATCGGCTACACCGGATTGGTCGAAGGCATCGTGTCACGTATGCACACCGAATTAGGTACGACGTGCCCAGTGGTGGTGACTGGTGGCTTGGCTGATGTCATCGCCAAAGAAACGGCGATTATTACGGCTGTTGAGCCCAATTTAACGCTCAATGGGCTACGCATGATTTTTGAACGTAATCATTAGAGGTTGGCGCGTTGTCAGTACTTCCTTCACCACAAGAAAAAGCCTCGTACGTAGCCCGCATGTTTGCGCGGATTGCCAGTGGCTATGACCGCATGAACCGTATCATGACCTTTGGGCTTGATGAATGGTGGCGCCGTATCACCGTGCGCGCACTTGCCCCCGCACCCACCGCCACTATGCTCGATATCGGCAGCGGTACAGGGCCGTTTTTACCCCTATTACGGGCTGCAGCACCCGCAGGATTCGCCGTGGGTGCCGATTTTGTCATGCCGATGATGCAGTCTGGGCTGCAACGCATCGATGCACAGTCGGCCTTTGTCTGTGCCGACGCCTTGGTACTCCCTTTTGGTGATCAGACCTTCGACACGATTACCGCTGGATTTGTCATCCGCAATGTAGCCGACATCCCTGCATCGTTCCGTGAGCTTTACCGGGTCTGCAAGCCTGGCGGCCGCATCGCCATTCTCGAAGTGGCCCGTCCCCGCCTCGCCCTCGTACGTTGGGGGCACCGCGTCTACTTTGAGCAAATCATGCCCCGCATCGCTGGATTATTGGGCGCTGACCCCATTGCCTACCGCTACTTGCCCGAATCATCACGCCAATTCCCCGACCCACCCGTACTGGCAGAGCTGCTCCGTCAGGCTGGTTGGAATAACGTTAGCTATCGCCACTTGCCCCCCAACGCCGTGGCGTTGCATATTGCCGTCCGCCCACACACGTCGGATTCCGCCCATGAGTAATCACGATATACCCCCACGTCGGGGAGGAACGCGCCCCGGTGAGTTACCCCCACCACCGCGCATCACCGTCAACCGCATCGAACACGACGATGACGACGGTGGGTACGCCCCACGGCGTACACCGCGACCACCCCAATTCAACGGATGTGTGTTACTGTTGGTGCTCATCGCTGGGGTTGCGGCAGCGTTTGCATTGCTGGCTGGCTCGTTTCGCCCCTATCTCTGTCAAATCAGTCGCGCCACCATCGGTGTTCAGATGGCCGATTGTCCCATCGACCCCAGCCTGCCGGATACCGTGAGCGCCACCCCAACACCCAATACGCTGATTGTGGTAATTACCCCCACCGCGATTATTCGCGACAAAGGGGCGATTTTGCTCAAAACCAAGAAGCTGTCTGATCTTTTGACCTTCCGCAAAAGCTACAGCGACCAAATCACCTTGTCACAAGCAGCCAGTAACGCCAGCACGCAACAATTGCTCAATTGGGCCGAACAATTCACCCGTACCATCAATTACGACGTACAACAACATGGCCGCGATACCGTGATTGTCGACTTCCACGGTACGATTACCTACGGTGTCGTATTGAGCGAACTTACCGAGGATTACATCACCATTTCACCCGACCAAAAAGATATCACCATCGTATTGCCTCCCAGCAAAATTCTCAATGTCGATGTTGATCTCGAGAAAAGTCGGATTCTTTCACATGACCAAGGCTTTTTGGCGCAACCACTCCTCAATATCGACGTCGACGCATTGCATGTCGGCGAGTTGCAAATCCTCAAGCAATGCACCGGCGACGATATGCTGACCGCAGCCCAACAAGCCCAAACCGTCCTGAGCCAAATTTTGGCACTCAGTGACTTCCGCAACGTCATTATTACGCCCACACCCGGTGCCTGTAGCACCACTTTGCCGCAACCATAAGCAATACAGAAAGAGCCCGCATGAATATATCGTATGACAACGAAGCCGGAACCCTTTATTGGTATTTTGTCGATTTAACCGAAGGCGATGCAGTCGAAGAATACGAATGTCCCGTCAGTCTGCTCTATGACGCCCGTGGCGGCGTGGTCGGCATCCAACTCGACCTTAGCGAAGATACCGATACCGCCACTATGGTCAAATTTGCCCTTGGTCACCCCGAAAGCCAATGGCAAACCACCAACCAACTCCTCACTGTCGCCATTGCCCCCCATGCCACGGTCGTCCCACTCGCCGAACCAGCGATTTTGGATGTCGATAGTGAAGGACGCATTCTCGGCTGTGACGTGGCCGATGTCGATCACGAAAAAAAATTCCGCTACCAGCGGCTCGAACCACATTTCGTGGCAATCGAAGATCCGCTCGAAGAGTTGGTCGCCCTGCCTCCCATGGACGAAGCAATTGTACTGCCCCAAGTCGAGCGCGCCGGCGTCGTCGCCATTGTAGGTCGACCAAATGTGGGCAAATCAACTCTGCTCAATGCCATTATTGGCCAAAAAGTTGCGATTACCTCGCCCAAACCACAAACCACCCGCAGCGCCATTCGCGGCATTTTGACCCGCAGTGACGCCCAAATTATTTTTGTCGATACTCCCGGGATTCACCGCCCCCGCAACCGCTTGGGCAACTACATGGTCGCCCAAGCCCGCCAAGCCGTGCCCGATGCCGACATCATTTGTATGGTGGTCGATATCACCCATATGCCCAATGAGCTCGACGAACGGATTGCAGCCATGATTCGCCGCAGTCGCTCACCCAAAATCTTGGTGCTCAACAAAACCGACCGCCCCAATCCCCACGCCGCCGAATGTCTAGCCGCCTTCCGGGCGTTGGTACCTTGGCAAATGGAAATCGCCATCTCGGCGATTCGCAACGAAGGGGTCAGCAATCTCGTCGACGAAATCGTCACCCGGCTCCCCAAAGGCGAAGCATTCTATGCGGCCGACCAAATCACCGACCAAAACGAACGCACCTTGTGTGCCGAACTTGTGCGTGAACGCATCATGCACTTGATTGGCGACGAAATTCCCTACGGTGTGGCAGTCGAAGTCGAGGAATGGGAAAAACGCCCCCGCCACCGCTACATCCGCATGACGATTTTGGTGGAAAAAGAATCCCAAAAAGCCATCATCATCGGCAGTGGTGGCACGATGCTCCGCAAAATCGGTAGCGACGCCCGCCCCGCCATCGAAGCAACCATCGGCGAGGCCGTCTATCTCGATTTGTGGGTCAAACCACGTACCAATTGGCGCGACGACCCCAGTGCCTTGCGCTGGCTCGGCTACCGCAACGAATGACATTTCACGGTGGGACGCACCACCTCGTGATATGACACCCTGTCAACCGGACAGGGTGCTGACAAAGGAGTCATACAACCCATGCAGAGTGTACCCAGCACCATCCAGAACGATGGCTCACGCAAATGGTGGGCCTTGGCGGCAGTCGGGAGTGGCACATTTATGTCTACTGTCGATGGTTCGATTGTCAACATTGCCCTCAACACTATCCAAAAAACCTTCAACACCAACCTTGGTGCCGTCGAATGGGTGGTTTTAGCCTATTTATTAGGCATCGTCTGTTTGTTGCCTAGCATGGGGCGACTCGGTGACATGATTGGGCGCAAACGCGTCTATATCGCCGGGTTCACATTGTTTATGGTGTCGTCAGCACTGTGTGGCTTTGCCTGGAATATCAACTCCCTCATTGCCTTTCGTTTGATTCAAGCAGTGGGAGCCGCCATGGTACAAAGTATGGGCGCCGCCCTGCTTGTCCAAGCCTTCCCCTCGAGTGAACGTGGCCGCGCGCTCGGCTACAATGCCACCATCATCTCGGTTGGGGTAGCCTCCGGCCCAATGTTGGGCGGATTGTTGATTGCGAGTCTCGGTTGGCGGGCTATTTTCACCATCAACTTACCGCTCTGTCTCATCGCGATTTTTGTGTCGCTCCGAGCCTTGGTCGACGATAACAAACGCAGTCAGCAACGCTTCGACTTTGTCGGTGCCGTATCACTGGCTGCCGCACTGCTAGCAATCCTCTATTCCCTCACCGAAGGCCAGCACATCGGCTTCCGCACCCCCTGGATTTTGGCGCTGTTTACTTGTGGCATCATCGGCTTCGGCTTTTTCATTTGGTGGGAATTACATACCACCACCCCCATGATCAACATGCAATACTTCAAGGTGCGCGATTTCAGCGTGGGGCTCCTACAGATGTACCTCATCGCCTTGCCACAACAATTCAACTACGTGCTTTTGCCCATCTTTTTACAAACAGTGGCTGGCTACGATGCCCGCACTACCGGCTTGGCGATGATTGTGGTACCCGTCACTACGGCACTATTGTCGTCGTTTAGTGGCTATCTGTCTGACAAATACGGACCACATCGCATCGCCCCTATGGCGGTGGTGCTGTGGGGTATCGGCCTCGTGCTGATGAGTGGCTTGTCAGCCACTCCCACGCTGTGGGATGTCACGTGGCGGGTATTGTTGATTGGAATAGGCATTAGCCTCTTTTTCACCCCCATCAACAGTAGTATTTTGGGCAGTCTCCCCAAAGAGCAAGGCGGTGTCGCCAACGGCATCATGTCGGTGGTGCGGACCATGGGGCAGATTAGTGGTATTTCGATTGGGGCCTTTATTTGGACCTACCAAGTCAATCTCATTGGTGGCCAACACTATAGCGATATTAGTCTGGCCCCACAAAACATCCTACACCAAGGCTATTCCACCACCATGCTGATTGGCGCGGCGATTTGTTGGAGCGGGTTGTTGCTGGTCTTATTCCGGAGCAAACGTCCACCCACACTCCCGGCTGCCACCGCCTAATACCTATTTTTGTGAACGAGCTACACCATCGCACGATGGTGTAGCTTGTGCGCTTTTCATGTCACGTGTCGATCCTTTTTTACACCAGAAACGGAAAACCATGACCACGGATACAAATCGCAAATGGTGGGCACTAGCCGCCGTCGGTAGTGGCACATTTATGTCAACCATCGATGGTTCGATTGTCAATATCGCCCTCAACACCATCCAAAAAACATTTACTGCCTCGCTCGGGCAAGTCGAATGGGCCGTCCTGGCCTATTTATTAGGCATTGTCTGTTTGTTACCGAGCATGGGGCGGCTCGGTGACATGATTGGCCGCAAACGGGTCTACATGGCCGGCTTTATTATATTTACGACGGCGTCAGTATTGTGTGGCTCGGCCTGGAGCCTCGAATCGCTGGTGGCGTTCCGTGTCATGCAGGCCATCGGTGCCGCCATGATCCAAAGCATGGGCATTGCCTTGCTGGTGCAAGCCTTCCCTAGTAGCGAGCGCGGGCGGGCCCTCGGCTACAACGGTACAATTATTGCGACAGGCATCGCCACCGGCCCGGTGCTTGGTGGGCTGATTATCGGCACATTGGGCTGGCGGGCTATTTTTTATGTCAATTTTCCGATTGGAATTATTGCCATGTTGATTTCGTTGCGGGCGCTGGTTGCCGACAACAAACGTTCGGATCAAAAATTCGACTTACTCGGTGCCGTGTTGCTGGGCGGGTCGTTAGTGAGTATTTTGTATAGTTTGACCGAAGGGCAACACGTCGGCTTTACCATGCCCTATATCATGGCATTGTTCGGCGCAGGTGTCGTAGGGTTGATAGGGTTTGTATTGTGGGAATTACGCACCCCCGAGCCGATGATCAACATGCAGTTTTTCCGTATTCCCAATTTTAGTTTGGGGATAATGACGGCCATGTCGGTGGGGATGGGGATTCAATTCAATTTCATCTTGTTGCCTTTTTTCATGCAAAATGTATTGCATTTCAATGCCCAAAAAACCGGCTTGATGATGGTTATTTCGCCCATCGCCATTTCGATTATGTCGACGGTGAGTGGCCGATTATCTGATCGGTTTGGACCCCGCTGGATCGCGCCGATTGGCATGGCAATTTTGGGTTTTGGGTTGTTTAATGTCAGCACCTTGACGCCCGATTCCACCGTGTTTGATATTATCATCCGCGTTGTCTTTATTGGATTTGGGTTTGGGACATTCCAATCGCCCAACACCAGTAGTGTGATGGGAAGTCTCCCCAAAGAACGGGGTGGCATCGCCAACGGAGTTTTGGGGGTGATGCGCACTATCGGGCAAATCAGTGGCGTCACGGTGGCTGGCGCCATCTGGACATCGCGCGTGGCGGCAATTACTGGTACCGCCTACACCGACATCACCAAGGCACCAGTGATGGCGCTCACCCAAGGCTTCCAGACAGCGTTAATCGTGGCGGCCTGTATTGTGTGGGTAGGAATTATCCCCGCACTATTCCGCAACAACAAAATGCATGAAGCGCCTGCCACCACCTAAACAATGGTAGCGCACGACGGGACACCACCACATGTCCCGTCGCGCCGAAACTCCCCGCTATTCATACCCCTGACTTCTCTGGTATAATCAGGCTCACGATATACCGCAAGGAGCGTTATGATGATGTTTATTACCATTGGGCTCAGTATCTTGGTTAGTGCCATGATCCTCATTCGCCGCCAAGCCGCTACCCGTCACCTCGCCCCCCGCCCGGTCGTCATCCGCACCACACCCCGACGCCGACGCTAATACCAACAGAGCACCATGACTGATACTTCAATTGATTTACTGGCCTTGACGACGACCGAAATGGTCGAGTTCTTGGCAACCATGGGCGAGCCGGCTTTCCGGGCTCGCCAAATTTCACGTCAACTCTATGTCAATTTGGTCGACGACATCCAACAAATGACCGATTTGTCATTAGCCTTACGCCAAAAACTTGCCAGCCACGCCCACATCGGCTCACTCAGCCTGCAACGGGTGGTGAGCGCCGACAACAGTTTGACACACAAGGCCTTGTTTAATTTACCGACGGGTGAACTCATCGAAAGTGTATTGATGATCTACCCAGATCGGGCCACCGTCTGTGTATCGACCCAAGCCGGCTGCGCCATGGGATGTACGTTTTGTGCGACGGGGCGACTTGGGCTACTCCGCAACCTCGAAAGTCATCATATCGTCGAACAGGTATTGTGGGCCCGGCGCACCTTGCGCCAACTCCAACGCCAACAACCCACCACTCCCCCCCGTGCCACCCACACCAGTGATGGTGATGAATGGTGGGGTACCGACGGCGGTCACCCCGATGCCCTCCCCCAGACCCTCGGCAACGTGGTATTCATGGGCATGGGTGAACCCTTCGCCAACTACGATCGCTGGTGGCAATCAGTTGAACGCCTACACGACCCCCAAGGACTCAATATCGGCGCCCGGGGCTTGACGGTATCGACCGTGGGACTCGTCCCTGGCATCAAACGCCTCGCCGAAGAATCGCTCCAAATCAATTTGGCGATTTCGCTCCATGCCCCCAACGACGAACTCCGTTCGTCGATGATGCCGGTCAACAAACGCTGGAATATTGCCGAATTGATGGCAACAACCCGCGCGTATGTGGCCAAAACCGGCCGGCGGGTTTCGTTTGAGTATGTGCTATTACAAGGCCAAAACGACACTCCAGCGCATGCAGCAGAACTCGCAGAACAAATCGGTGATTTGCTCTGTCACGTCAACTTGATTCCCTGGAATCCCGTGCCGGGATTACCACTCGGGCGTTCCGACCGCCAACGCGTCTTGGCATTCCAACGTGTGCTCCAAGAAGAACGCGTGCCCTGTACGGTGCGGGTGGAGCGGGGGGTATCGATTGCGGCAGCCTGTGGGCAATTGGCAGGAGCAACCATTACCGGCCCCTAAAAGGACGTGTCATGTATTTACCCATGTTGATGCTGATTCGCCGCATCATCGGTGCACTTTTTTTACTCCTTGGAATTATCGGCTTATTAATGCCAGTCCTCCCGGGCTGGCCGTTCCTCATCCCCGGCATTGCGTTGCTCGGAAGTCGTGATCCATGGTTACGCTTTATCCACCTTGGGATTATTCGGCTCCTCAAATTCATCAAAAATCGCCAGACGCCGTGGCTTCGCCGGAGCGGTGAACGCTTGTTTGATGCTTACAAAAAAACACGCACCGTGGTAGCGCCCTTGATTGTACGAAGCGAACGGACCATCGAGCGCTGGGTCGGCTATACTCCCAAAAATCCACCGCAAGCATAGACGTGCTATTATTTGATAGAGTTTGTTTCGACACAACGAGGATTGCATGAGCACCAAACCCCAAAACGTCAAGGGCATGCGCGACCTGCTGCCCCCAGCCATGATGTTGCGCCAACACATTATCCAAACCTTGCGCAGCGTGTTTGAGCGCTACGGCTTCGAGCCGCTCCAAACCCCCGCCCTCGAACATGCCGAAACCATCGAAGGCAAATTAGGCGACG
Source organism: Roseiflexaceae bacterium (assembly GCA_947450095.1). Taxonomy (GTDB): domain Bacteria; phylum Chloroflexota; class Chloroflexia; order Chloroflexales; family Roseiflexaceae; genus UBA965. Next base: position 3,937 of record CANFUF010000032.1, on the reverse strand, counting down.
AAGAACGTTTGATTTATCGCTTCGAAGATCATGGCGGCCGCAAATTAGCCATGCGCTACGACCAAACCGTACCCTTGGCGCGGGTGGTTGCCCAATATCAATCACAACTCCAGTTACCGTGGCGCCGCTACGCCGTCGGGGCCTCGTACCGCGGCGAGCGCACCCAACGTGGGCGCTACCGTGAGTTTTATCAAGCAGACGTCGACATCGTCGGTTCGGCATCACCCATCGCCGATGCCGAAATCATCGCCGTCCTCACCGATGCCTTGAGCGCCCTCGGTTTCGATAATTTCGTCACCTTGCTCAGCCACCGCCAAATCTTGAGTGGCATCGCACGGGTATCTGGTCTCGATGAATCTGCCGCGGGTGGCGTCTACCGTGCCATCGACAAACTCGACAAAATCGGTTCCGACGGGGTGCGCACCGAACTCGCCAACAATGGCGTAGCCGCTGAGGCCATCGAGCGAATTTTGACCCTCGTGTCACTCACCGGCGATAGTATAACGGTACTCGACACCCTCGCCCACGAGCTGGCTGGCGACGAACGGGCCCAAGCCGCCATCACCAACCTGCGCGCCATCATTGCCGCCGCCAGTGCAATGGGCGTGCCCAGCAACCGCTATAGCGTGGCACCGCGCCTCGCGCGGGGCTTGTCGTACTATACCGGCATGGTCTGCGAAGCAGTCGTCGAATCTCCCCCCATGGGGTCACTGCTGGGTGGCGGGCGCTATGATGATCTTATCGGACAATTTGCCGATCGCTCATTACCCACCGTCGGGATTGCCTTTGGGCTCGATCGCTTGCACGACGTGATGGAAGAACTCGGCATGGGGCCACGTGGCGCCATGGCTGATTTGTTTGTGACCATCTTTAGTGCCGACAGTCTCGCCGCCAACCTCACTATCGCCAACCAACTGCGCGCAGCCGGACTCAACGTCGAAGTCGCCCTCGATGCCAACGAGCGCTTGGGCAAGCAACTCCAGGCTGCCAATCGCCGCGGGATTCCTTTTGCAGTCATCCAAGGTCCCGACGAGCAAGCCGCCGGCGAAGTGGTGGTGCGTAATTTGGTCAGTGGTGATCAACACCGCCTCAGTATGGCCAATCTTGTCGCAGACATCCGTGCCTTATTACAAAAATAATCGAGGCCACGATGAATAGTGAACTTCGTCAGCAGAGCGTCCAACAATTCCTCGATCAACTCGCCTCGGGTACGCCCACACCGGGTGGTGGCAGTGTGGCGGCACTGTGTGGCGCCTTGGCGGCTGGGCTAGTCACCATGGTGTGTGATTTGACGATTGGGCGACCGCGCTACGCTGACTTTGATAGCGAAGCGCGCGCCATCCGGCAACAAGCCGAAGCCATCCGGGCCCAACTCACCGATCTCATCCAAGGCGACATTAACGCCTACACGGGAGTCGCCAACGCCTACAAGCTCGCCAAAGAGGACACACAGCGCCCCCAAGCCATCATCGATGCGACTGTCGTCGCCACTGATGTGCCACTGCTGATTGCCGAGCAGGCGGCAGCGCTATTGCCGCTCTGCCTGCCCTTGGCGCAACACGGTAACCGCACCGCCGTCGGCGACGTCGTCGCCGGAGCCCATTTGGCGGTGGCAACAGTGGCGGCCGCCTTGGTCAATGTCAGCGCCAATATCGGTGCTATTGCGAGTCACCCCCGCGCCGCCGAGTTTTTGCAACGCCAACAGAGTGCCCAAACTGGCATCGAAGCCCAGCGTGATGCGGCAGTCCAGGCAGCCATGGCACGGATGTAATAACTAAATCAAAATCCCCTCATCCATAACTGGATGAGGGGATTTTTGTGGGCTAAATCAACGCTAGCCTTGGTAGAGTCGTTCACGAATCGTGTTGATTTCTTGTTTCAAGCGATTGTCGGTGACGATTTCTTCGCCGATTTTGTCACAGCCATACATGATGGTCGTGTGGTCACGGCCACCGATTAGGGTGCCGATGTCAACCAAGCTCGAGTCGGTTTCTTCACGAAGCAGGTACATGGCCACTTGGCGGGGACCAACGATGTTGCGGCTACGACCACGCCCTTGGAGCATGCGCAAATCGACCCCATAAAACTCACAGACTGCCCGCAAAATCATATCGCCAGTGACACGTTTTTTGCGGCTGGTATCGAGTAAATCGCTAAGGGCGGCCTGGGCGCTTTCGACCGAAATCGCCGTGCCATTCAGTTTGGCGTAGGCCACTACCCGGTTGAGGCTGCCTTCGAGTTCACGGATATTGCTTTGGATGCGTTGCGCCAAAAACTCAATCACATTGGCGGGCACATCGACCGTCATCTGTTCAGCTTTGGTACGCATAATCGCCGTACGCGTTTCGTAGTCGGGCATCTGAATGTCGACAATCAAGCCCCATTCAAACCGGGAACGCAAGCGTTCTTCGAGTGTCAAAATCGCTTTGGGCGGGCGATCTGAGGTAAGTACAATCTGCTTACCGGCGGTATGCAACGTGTTGAACGTATGGAAGAATTCTTCCTGGGTAGCGTCTTTACCGGCAATAAATTGAATATCGTCAATCAACAAAATATCAATATTGCGGTAACGAATCCGGAATTCTTCGGTTTGTTGGCGCCGGATGGCGTTAATTAGGTCGTTGGTAAATTTCTCGCTCGAGACATACAACACATTAATCTCGGCATCACGCTCGAGAGCGGCATTGCCGATGGCATGTAGCAAGTGGGTTTTGCCGAGCCCGACACCCCCATACAAAAACAATGGATTGTAGGCTTGGGCGGGGTGATCAGCAACGGCCATACAGGCAGCACTCGCCAAACGATTGCTTGATCCAATGATAAATCGATCAAAGGTAAAGCGCTGATTGAGCATGCCACGGGTAGCCGTGGTAAAAAAATCACTCTGCGTGGGTGAATCATCATTAATGGTTGGTGATAATGACCCAAAGGTTAATTTGGGTTTGGGTGGGTCCAATGGTAATTGCGGTTGAATCACCACCGGAGTCACAATCAGTGGCGTCGTGGGTGGTATCAACACCAGAACGTCGTCACTATCCTTTACGCTGGGGACGATAACCGTCTCATCATCCGACACTGGCGCATCCGACACTGGCGCATCTGGTACAGACGCATCTGACACAGACGCATCTGGTACAGACGCATCTGACACTGGCAATTCTTCGGAATGATTGTCATCCACTTGGATATTTAAGGCAGCCAACATTTCATCAGTAATGACGGGAATCACACTGGTTATCCCCGAATCAATGGGCAGTACAATTGCAGGCGTCGGCACAAGGGGCACTACCGCTACCGGTTCAGGCACGTAGGCTCCTACGATGACGCGCACAAGCACTGAATACCCGATAATATCGCGCAATTGTTCACGAATTATGGCACTATAGCGAGACTCAACGACTTCGCGCAACATCGGCGTGGCCGTACTCACTACTGCAGTCGTATTGTCGAGATGCACCAACTCGGTACGGCGTAGCCACGTATTATATTCAACGCGCGGAAGCTGGATTTCGAGCGCTCCAAGCACGCTATTCCACGTTTTGGCGATATTCACAACGCCCTCCCAAGAGGTCAACTTATAGCGTAAAGGGGGTCAAAAAAACCCTGCCACTCGTGGCGTTGCAGGGAGAAAGTCAGACCGGTGTTATCCTCTATCATACCCAATTTATGCCATACTTGCAACCACAATATCAAGAATATTCTATTCACTCATAAATAATCAATTCGCATCACTATCCTGTAAATGTATCACTCCAACGTATCAGGCACCCACGCATTCGTTTTTTGTAATGGCGGATTGTCAATTCAAGTGCGACAACGTGTGGGTAAATGAATCCTGTGCTGATTGCCAGTGCAAACATTTGCGTGGGCGCTGATTTATCGCATGCAGCGCGGCGGCGAGTTGTGCATCCGATATCGTCGCAAAATCGGTCTTTTT
>CANFUF010000031.1 GCA_947450095.1 Roseiflexaceae bacterium | reverse complement strand
TTTAAATTACTTCCGCCGAAACTGCACAACGAATTAAAATCGCAGATTGAGCGAATAATTTCCCCATTTGGGCTTATCAATGCACCGCCGAACAATCAACGAGCCGCCTAGATTGGCGTAGGTATTGTTGATTATAACATAATTATATGCAATTTTAAAATACTAATTATTTACAAAATAATTACATTTTTAATGAGCATTAGTAGCGAATATACGCCACCGACAGTGTGTGTTAATGATACGATGCGCTTATTCGGTAATAATATGCCACCAAGATAACGATTTGGTATCGGGTTTTATGGTTGTCAATGAGATGAGATTGAGTTGGTCGATAAGGAGTGCTTCATCAAAAATCGTCGCATCTTCCACTGCGGCATAGGCTTGGCCACAGGTAATAGCGAGTTGTCGGTATGTAGGGGTATTAGGGTGATTCTTGGCTATTTCCAGTGCATGGAGATATTCGTTCCGGCGCTGTTCGATGAGCTTTTGATTGACGACACTTTGATGCGTGGTCTGGATCGTTAATAACATGATTAATGTAAAGACAAGCGATATTCCCAACACCAATTCCATTGCGCACCCTTACTCGATTTTCTGCTTGATTAGTGATACGCAACACACCCCAAAAAAGATGTATCGAAAAATAACAGATTTATCCATAGGAAGCCATTATTTCTTTCGCTAATGGGATTGGTGTTACGATAGTATGGATGTTTTTTGAAAGAAAGGGCTCTCTAGTGCAAATTACCACATTACTGTCTAAATTTATTGCTGGAGTGATTGCGGGTGGATTATTGAGTATCTGTGTGGCCATGGTGACACAACGGAGCCTCAATCAATACGGGGTATTGGCTGGTGTGTTGGTTATCATACTTTGTTTGGTGCTTGCCTATTGGGCAACGACTGCTGGGCAGGTATGGTGCATGTTGTTCCTCGTGAGTATCATTCCATGCCTGGTGGTGGCATTACTATCCCCTGAATTGGTGGCATTGCCTGGGCGTTATCTCGATTATGCGTTGCTATTCCCCCACTACGATACGGCAGCCATCAACAACCTCGAGCAATGGATTACGGTGATCGCGATCCCGATGGCAGTACTGTGTGGCATCGGTGGGTGGTGGAATTGGGGGAAGTAATAGATAAAAAAGGGGTGGTGCGCTCGCGCACCACCCCTTTTTTGCCGCACAGCGATTATTGGGAATCACGCAGAAAACGCGACGCCAACATAAATACTAATGCCACAATCAACATAATCCATGCCCACGTGCTAATCCCAAAATAATACTGGGCTATCAGCGACCCTGACACTGCAACCAAACCGGCAATGTTGAAGTAGATGCGTTGTTGACGTTTATCCATGAATTACTCACCTAATTGACTAAAGAAACGAATGCAGGTGCGGATGGCGGCGTTGTAATAAGGCAAGTGGAATTTTTCGTTGGGGGCGTGTACGTTATCGTCAGACAACCCAAAGCCCAACATCACACACGGTGCCTTGAGTTTGCTGTCAAACAAGGCCGCCACCGGGATCGAACCACCGCCGCGTACATATTCCACCGGGTTTTCGGGGAATTCCACGCCGTAGGCGGCTGCAGCCACCTTGAGGACGGCGGCATCGAGGGGCAACAGCAACGGCTCGCCGCCGTTGAGCCACACCACGTCCATTTTGACCGCTTCGGGAGCCAGTTCAGCCACGCGGGCCTTGAGCAAGTGGAAGACTTTGTGGGAATCTTGACCGGGGGCCAAGCGTAGGCTGACTTTGGCCTTGGCTTCGGCGGGGATGACGGTTTTGGTGCCTTCACCGATAAAGCCACCGATAATGCCGTGCACTTCAAAGGTGGGGCGTGAGGTCATGCGCTCCATGGCGCTGTATTGTTGTTCACCGGGGAACGAATCAATCCCGGCGGCTGCCATCAAGGCTTCGCCTCGTTGTTGCGATTGGCGATCGAGGATGGCGCGCTCTTCGCTACTGAGGGGGCGGAGCATTTCGTAGAGGCCGGGTAGATGGATGAACCCATCGCGGCCCTTGAGGTCGGCGAGCACCCACGCCAAGGCCTGGATAGGGTTGGGGGCGATGCCGCCGTAGCCACCTGAATGCAAGTCGCCTTTGGCACCGTTGGCGGTGATTTCGACATAGGTCATGCCCCGCAACGAATGGGTAATGGTGGGGACGTCTTTGGCAACCATGCCGGTGTCGAGGATGAGGATGTAGTCACAGGCCAAGGCGGCTACGTTGTGCTCGACATAATGGCTGATTGATTCACTGCCGGATTCTTCTTCGCCTTCGAGCAAAATCTTGATGTTGACATTGAGGCCATCGGTGGCAATCAACGATTCAAGTGCTTTGATGATGGCTAGGGTGGGGCCTTTGTCGTCGACGGCGCCGCGGGCATAGAGGCTATCGCCTTTGAGGGTTGGTTCAAAGGGCGGTGTATGCCAGAGTGCCACGGGGTCGACGGGTTGCACGTCAAAGTGACCATAGACCAGCACGGTTGGTTTGCTTGGGTCAATGATGCGCTCGGCGTAGACGAGGGGCAAGGCAATACTTTCGGCGACGCGAGCGTTGCTGAAGCCGATGGTGTTGAGGTGGGCAGCCAGCCATTCGGCGGCGCGGCGTACATCGGGATGATAGTCCGAAATACCACTGATGCTAGGGATACGAATCAGGGCTTTGAGTTCTTCGAGGAAGCGGTCACTGTTGCTGGCCGCATATTGTAAGGCTGCCTGTGTCATGGGAGTGTCCTTTCGACATCATCACGATGAATGTAGCTATTGTAGCGCAATCGCTGTGTGGTGTCCGTGACTCGATTTAATACGTCATAATGCAAAACCATTAGACAATCCGGCCGAATTGGCGGGCAAACAAATCGAGGCGCATGGTGATGATGGTGGGGCGGCCGTGGGGGCAGGTGCGTGGGCCGGTACAGGCACTGAGTTGGGTGATGAGGGCTTGTTGTTCGGCCAGCGACAAATTTTGGCCGGCACGGATCGAGGTGTGACAGGCCAGGGTAATCAACATTTTTTCTTGCCAATCACTGGGCACACTGCCCCCTGCCCCCGCCAAAAAATCGGCGATTTGCACCAAAGCGGCTTCGAGGCGATTGGGGCTGACGGTGGCGGGGATGGCGCGTACCACCAACTGGTTGTCGTGCTCATCGAGGCGGAAGCCCCATTGCTGTAATTCACTACGGTGATCGAGCAAAATGCCGTGGGTGGCCGGGGCAAAATGGAGGTTTTGGGGCATCAGCAAGGGCTGGGTTTCGATTTTGCCATGGGCATGTTGGGCCATCAAACGTTCGTAGTTGATGCGTTCGTGGGCGGCATGCTGGTCGATGACGTAGCATTCTTGGTTGGGACCTTCGGCAAAAATATAGAGGCCGGCCAGCTGTCCGATAATCCGCAACTCGGGTAATGGTCCGGTCTGGGCTTCGCGGTTGGCGGCCACTTGGGCGGCCACGGCTGCCCCAGCGGCTTGGGCATCGGCACGGGGTGGTTGGTCAAAACGTTGCTGGAACGGACGTGATACCGGTGTTTCGGGGAAGAGTGGGCGTTCACGGCTGGGTACCCCGCCCCCGCTGGGACGTGGGGTGCTGGGTTGCGGTGGCCGGGAATCGGTGTAGGGTGTGCGGGGGTCGGCTGTGGCGCGCGGGGGTGGGGGTGGCGGTGTGGCGCCGGTGGGCGTGGGTTGCGGCGGTACGCCCCAATCTTGGATGGTGCTACTTTGGTGGAGCAATTGACGCATGGCATCGGCCAAATTATTGCGCACGTATTCGGGATCACGAAACTTGACTTCGCTTTTGGTGGGGTGGACGTTGACGTCGACGGCGGCGGGGTCGACATGGATGGCTACCACCACATACGGGAAGCGCCCTTTCATCAGTAAGGTATGGTAGGCCTCGTCAAAAATCGCTGCGAGTTGGCCACGGGGGGCGATGGCGCGGCCATTGACACTGATGTGCATGGCTTCGCGGGTGCCCCGACTAATGGTAGGGTCAGAAATAAAGCCGTTAATCGCCAAGGCATAGATACCGTCACCCCGGCTATAGTCGACGGGCAACAGGTGTGATACCACGTCGAGTCCATAGACGGACAGCAACACGTCACGCAGCTGGCCGGTGCCGTTGCTACTCAAACGAGTTTTGCCATCGACATTAAAGGTGAAGCGGATGTGAGGGTATGCTAGGGCGTATTGGGTCATAATGGTGGCGATGGCGGCGGTTTCGGCGCCAGCAGAGCGCAAAAACTCACGGCGCACCGGCAAATTGTAAAACAAATTGCGGATGAGGAAGGTGGTGCCGACGGGTGCGCCGACGGTGCGTTTATCTTGGATTTCGCTCCCGGCAATGCGCAGCTCGACGGCTTGGGCGGCATCGCGGGTGCGACTGGTACAACTGACTTGGGCCACGGCGGCAATGGAGGGGAGGGCTTCACCCCGGAAGCCGAGGGTGGTGATGGCAAATAAATCTTCGGCTTTGACCAGCTTTGATGTGGCGTGGCGGGCAAAGGCGGTCTCGATTTGGTCGGCGGGGATGCCCGCGCCATCATCGCGGATAATCATTTCGCTGATGCCACCGGCCCGCACATCGACGGTAATGGTGGTGGCTTGGGCATCGATGGCGTTTTCGACTAATTCTTTGATGACCGATGCCGGGCGTTCCACCACTTCACCGGCGGCGATTTGGGCGGCAATGGCCGGGGGGAGAATGCGAATCATACGACACCTCATAGGCTTTTTCTGTATTATAGAGGATATTCGAGGCAGGCTGCAGGTTCGAGGCATGCCTCGCACGTACGAGGCATGCCTCGTACGTACGAGTACGAGATGAATGGAGTAGCGTGATGCGGAATCGATTGCACCGCTGGGGCCAGATTATCTGGCCAATCCTGCGGGACGTGTTTTTGATGACATTGGGGGCGGCGATTTCGGCGGCGGGGACGCGGATTTTTTTGATTCCTAATCAAGTGGTCATCGGCGGTGTCACCGGTATCGCCATCATCGTCAATAGTTTTTGGCAATGGCCGGTGGGTGTGATTGTCGCGGTCATCAACGTGCCGTTGTTGTTGATTAGTATGCGCTATCTGGGTGGTTGGAAGTTTGCGTTGCGCACGTTGTACACCATCGCGGTCATGTCGCTGGCGTTGGAATATTCGGCGGGGTTGTTGCCGGCAGTCACCAAAGATCCCTTGCTGTATAGCCTGTATGGCGGTTTGTTGGCGGGGGTTGGTGGTGGGCTAATCTTCCGGGCGCGCAGTACCGGTGGTGGTTTCGACATCGTGGCGCGCTTGCTGGAGCAACGCTTTGGGATTGCGCCAGGCCGGAGCGCCTTGCTGATGAATGGGGTGATTTATAGTGTGGCGTTTGTGCTGTATGGTCCCGAAAAAGTCTTGTATGCGATTTTGGTGAGCTTTGTGGCCAGCCGCGCCGTCGATGCCGTGCTATCGCTTGGTAGCGGCATGAACCAAGTCTTTATTATTACCGATTGTGCCGAGGCCGTGGGCGCGGCGGTGATGCGTGATCTCAAGCGGGGTGTCACCGTGATGGATGCCCGAGGCGGCTATACTGGCGCTGAACGGGCCATGTTGCTGTGTGTGATGACCCGTAGCGAAGTGCCCACCTTGACGGCCTTGGTGGCGGCCACCGACCCCAAAGCCTTTGTGGTGGTGGGCGAAGCGATAGAGGTCTTTGGTAAGGGGTTCAGAGCATTACCGAGCTGAATATTATCCGCAGGTGCCAACCGATGGCACCTGCGGATGAGGAACTCACAGCATCGTACAGATGAATTTATCACCAATTCACGTGGCTGCGGGAGTTTTTTTCACAAAAAAGCAAAAACTACATAATCGACTGCAAGCGTTGCAAGCCAATGCCGGCGCCACAGGCCACCACCCCCACTACCCGCCCTTGCAGATAGCGACCGAGCAGGTGGGTGGCGGCCAAGGCCACCCCAGCGGCACCTTCGATGAGGTGGTGGCGGCTGTCGATGTAGTCCCGCATGGCCGAGGCGATATGGTCTTCGCTGACCAGCACGCTCATGTCGATGAGATTGCGGTAGTAGTCAAAGGTGACGCTGTCGGATTCGATGCCACCGGCGGTGCCATCGGACAAAGTATCGTCGCTGGGGATGTCGACAATCTGACCGGCTCGCACCGATTCGACCATCACGGCCGAATTGCGCGGGAATGCACCGATGATTTGCAGGGTGGGGTGTTGGGCTTTGAGGGCGGCGGCGACGCCACCGATTAAGCCACCGCCCCCCACGGCGATGATGAGGGTGTCGAGTCGCGGGATTTGCTGGAGCATTTCGAGCCCGAGAGTGCCTTGGCCGGCCATGATGACGGGGTCGTTGTAGGGCGACAAATAGGGGAGTTGGTGTTCAGTCGCAAAGGCTCGGGCGGCGCCTTCGCTAATCACGCTATCGTGGCCGATTTGGACGACGGTGGCGCCGAGGGTCTTCATGGCGGCCACTTTGACGGGGGCGGCGTGTTCGGGTACGAAAATCGTCGCGCGGCAGCCGGCGATTTGGGCGCTATAAGCCACGGCGGCGCCGTGATTCCCTGATGACGCCGCCACCACGCCGTTGCGCCGTTGGGTGGGTGTGAGCGAGAGTACGGCGTTGAGGGCGCCACGCAGCTTGAATGAGCCGGTGTGTTGCAGGTATTCTTGTTTGATCCAGACATCGGCCTGGCAATGCTGGCTGAGCTCGCGGTGGCGGGCGACGGGGGTGGGGTTGATATAGGGGGCGATGCGCTGGGCCGCGTGGTGGCTGGCATGCGCTTGGGCTAGCACGTCGATTGGCATGGTCGTCCTCGTGTAGATTGATTGCTTTGATTATACAGGAGCGCCTCCAATTCGTATTTGATGAAACTGCGCAGTCGTGCTAGCATTTGGGCATGAATACAAAACCACTGCCAATTGATGCCGCGGTGATTGCCGCCGCCGCCACCCAGTACCCCACCCCCTTCCATCTCTATGACGAAGTGGGCATCCGCCACGCCGTGCAACGCCTAAATGCGGCGTTTGCATGGGTACCGCAATTCCGCAATTATTTCGCCGTCAAGGCCTTGCCCAACCCCGCAATTTTGAAAATGGTGGTGGCCGAAGGGTGTGGCCTCGATTGTAGTTCGTTCACCGAATTATTTATGGCGGCCCGCATGGGGGTGCGTGACGACGCCATCATGTTTACCTCCAACAACACGCCCCTCGACGAATACCGCATGGCGCTCAAGCTCGGCTCGTTCATCAACTTTGATGATGTCGATCATCTCAACTGGCTCGATGCCCAAAAGGTGCGCTGGCCCGAGGTGATTTCGTTCCGCTACAATCCTGGTGCCGAGCGTGAAGGTAACACCATCATTGGTCGCCCAGCCGAAGCCAAATTTGGTGCCACCCGCGCCCAATTACTCCAGGGCTATGCCATGGCGCAGGCGCGTGGGGTGACCCGCTTTGGCTTGCACACCATGATTGCTTCAAACGAACGCAACGCCGATTATTTTGTGACTACGGCCGACATGTTGTTTGCGGTGGCGGCCGAGATGCATCAACAACTAGGGATTGAGTTCGAATACATCAACCTCGGTGGTGGCATCGGTATCCCCTACCACCCCGACGACCAGACCGTCGACCTCGAGCGGGTCTCTGCGGGCGTCGAAGCGGCCTATCAGCGCCACATCGTGGCCAACGGCATGCGTCCGCCGCGGGTGATGTTGGAATGTGGGCGGGTGATTACGGGGCCGTATGGTATGCTGGTGACTCGCGTGCGCCACGCCAAAACCACCTACCGCAACTACATCGGCGTCGATGCCTCGATGGCCGATTTGATGCGCCCCGGTATGTACGGCGCCTACCACCATATCAGTGTGCTGGGCAAAGCTGACGTGCCTGCCAGCGAGATTTATGATGTGGTGGGTTCGTTGTGTGAAAACAATGACAAATTCGCGATTAATCGGGCGCTCCCGCCGATTGATGCCGGCGATGTGCTGGTCATCCACGATACGGGGGCTCATGGCCGCGCCATGGGATTTAATTACAACGGCAAATTACGTTGCGCCGAAGTACTGCATACATCAGCGGGTGAATTAAAGCTGATTCGCCGCGCCGAAACCCTCGATGATTATCTGGCGACGATTATCGATGAAGATTAGGTGGCGTATGGGCAATTGAATTCGGTGGAGACATCGCGCAAAAACACCACTGCCAATCACTGGCGCTCGCCCGAGCGCCAGTGATTGGGTATGGAATAGCCTTGGATTGATAAATCTCCCCAAAATCAGTACTTTGCGTCATAGGTGTATGGGTGTGATGTATGGTATGAATGATACATACACAAGATTGCGTTGCGTACTGTGTGACGAGAGATTGGGAAATACCGGCTACGCATTTAATGAATTTGCGTAGCCTAAGGTGAAGATAATGGTTATGAACCGCTGGCAACGGGTGTTTTTGGTGAGTTTGTGCATCTGTATCAGTGTGGTGATTGTGGGTGAGGGTCTGATGGCTATTCGTGGAGTACCCCTGCCAGACGATCGCCAATCACTGCCGATATCATTTACAGGCCAGTGGCAGTTTTATTGGGGACAATTACTGTCACCGACAGATTTTGTAAATACGTCAGGTGTAGCTCACCAAGGAGGTACGATTGCGGTGCCGTCGAGTTGGGCGGGACAGGTGTTGGGACCAGCGGTGAATGGGGGGCAATCACTACCATCCTTTGGGGTGGCGACTTATCGTAAACAGGTGGTAATCCCCGCCGATAAAGTGGGGTCATATATGATGTTGATGCTCGAAGGCGTCGGCTCGGCGTATCGTATATGGGTGAATGGCACACTAGTCGGTGGCTTGGGTACGGTGTCGGCGGGCGCTAATTCTGCCGATAGTTATACCGAAGTCCCCCAGATCTATTTAAACCTCATCAATATTACTCCCAAAACTCAGCAACTTGATATTATCGTGCAAGTATCCAATTACTCGTTCCGTGAGAGTGGGATATTTGGAGATGTTCAGATTGACCAACCTTATGCAACGATGATTCATGTGTTCAACCACTATATGCTGCAAGATTTGTTGCTCATTGGGGTATTTATTGTGCTTGGCCTCTATCATGTAATGATTTATCTGTTGAATCGGCACGATAGTGAGTTGCTTTGGTTGGCAGGAGCATGTTTTTCAGTGGCGTTGCGGGCTATTTTGTTGAATAAATTACTAATTCATGCAATTTTTCCCGATGTGCCATGGACATTATTGATGCATATGCAATATTTCATGAAATATATCGTGCTATTCACGTATATTCAACTCATCTATACGTTATATCGCCAAGATCTCAATGAAAGAATCCATAAGTTTTGGATAGTGATATGCTTTATTGCGGCGATATATGTCGTGAGTGTACCGCCAAGTATGTTTACGCTGACGTTTAACATCCAAACAGTGATTATTGTAGTGCTACTTAGTTATTATTTAGGTATGGTTGGTTATTATTTGTTACAGCGTCACGATGAAGGTGTTCAGCTTCATTTGTTTGGTATCTTGTTTATGATGGTCGCCGTTATTCATGATTTTTATTTGTATACCAACAAATTACAGTCGGTACAAATGATGCCATATGCGATGCTAACGACGTTATTGACGCAAGCAATTGTCATTTCGTATCGCTATACGCAATTTCAGCAACGGAATTTCCAGCGAGCATATGACCTCCAAGAAAACAACCGCTACCTCGAAGAAAAAGTCATCGAGCGTACCGATGCACTCAATACAAGCAATGCCCAGCTCATCGAACTAACCACTCAACGTTCACGTCTCATGGCCAATATCGCCCACGATATGGGGTCGCCGATCGTTGGGGTACAGTCATCGCTCCATGTGTTGAAGACCACTACAATGAATCCCCAAGAAACACAGAATCTCTACAACCTGCTCACCACAAGAACGAACTATGTGAAGCAGCTCGTCGATGATTTGTTTCGTTTGGCGATGCTCGAATCACGGCAGTTGGAATTTGATTGGGAAAATGTTTCAGTAGGTGATTTGTATGCACAAATGAGTGACTATTTCATGCAAATGCTACAGATTCAAGGGCGGAATTTGGTGCGTGAACATGTCGCTCCTAGTGCGCTCGATACTAGTGCCATGGTGCGTGTCGATCGGCGGCAGATACATCGCGTGCTGCAAAACCTGATTGACAATGCCGCAAAATATAGTTCTGTTGCAAAGACCCCGATAGAATTCACGAGTGTGGTGCGGCAATCGATTCATGGGGCAACACCGCACCGTGAATGGCATGTCGAAGTCGTAGACTACGGGATTGGCATAGCCCCAGCGCATCTCCCGTTGATTTTCGAACGATTTTATACTCGTAGTAATGGATTACAGGCAGGAAGTGGTTTGGGATTGGCGATCTGCAAAGAAATTATCGAACACCATGGGGGCACAATTAGTGCACAGAGCGAATTAGGCAAAGGAAGTACGTTCTTTTTTACCCTGCCGCTTGCCGAATTCGACACCCTGCCACTCGTCGAATTCGACGTGTGACAGACGTCGCGGCGTAGCACGCTACGTCTACCCTGCGGACTTCACTTCACGATTCTGACTACATGGGCATATTAGCCGAGTTGTGATTCAATCAGTACGATAGCTTCTTGACGATTGCGGATGTGCAGTTTTTCAAAAATAATAACCAGGCTGTTTTTTACGGTGCCTACTTGCACCTGCAATTGTTCAGCAATTTCGGCATTGGAAAAGCGTTTGCCGAGCAGACTGACAACCTGTTGTTCGGCACGTGTCAGCCCATATGTCTGAAAAAATAGTGGGCTGAGGGATTGTTCGCGGTAGTCTTTTTTTGTTTGCAAAAAAGCCGATAACTTGATTGCAATACGGGCGGGCATGATAAACGAGCCCTTGAGTGCATCGCGAATATTTTGATCTAAGTACTCAAATGTGGCTGTTTTGAGGAGGTAGCTCCGTGCGCCACGAGTTAACCCCTCGATAACATAATGTTCTTTTTCAAATGTGGTCAGTAATATGACAATGATTGCCGGATGAAGGCTTTGTATGTGTTGCAAGAATTCAATACCGTTCATGAAGGGCATTTCGATGTCGAGTAGGACGACATCGGGTTTGGTCTCTTGCAAGAATGCTAAGGCATCGTGACCGTTACGCATACTGCCTACCACTTGCAGATCACGATGCATGTGAATGACTTTTTCTAACGTGAAGAGAATCAATGGATCATCATCTACGAGCAGAATTCGAATGGGGTTGGGTTGTATTATCATAAATCTGTGTAATTAAATAATATCATTCTTCAATTATGTATAAATAATTAAAAAAAGCAATAAAAAATAGGTTAAAACGATAAATACTAACAAACCTAACAGTTTAATAAGTTATTAGTTAAAAAATAATTACTTTTAGACATAATGTAAGCGATGATGGGTGTGATAACGTTGAAATATAGTTAATAGAGATTACTTTTTTCCTATAAAATGGCAATTAAAATCAATGGTATATGAAAAAATAATTTACAAAATGCGTAATTTTTGGTTAGGAATGTTTGTGGCTATCGTCATATTGGGGAGTATCAGGATGATGCGGTACGGTATCGTTCATACGATGAGCTATACGGATTGATCGATGCAAAATACTTGCGTTTATCCTTAATAATGGAAATATCATATGTTGGGAGGGAATTCTTATGGCTTACTCGGCCCAGAAGATATCACTTCTCGTGGCATACATATTGGCGATATGTCGGCGTTCACACTGGTGCCGTTTTACTGGGTGAATGTTTTCGTACCCTCTGCGTATCCTACTTCGTATGGTGCCATGCAATGACGCTATACGAAGTAGGAAGCAAGACGTTAGCATAACATCAATGAATGCGCTGGAGCCATGATTGCAACGCCGCCGTAAATTGGGCGGGGTATTCGAGATTACTCAAATGGCCACATTGGGACAAAATTATACAGTGTGCATCGGGCAGGGCTGCGGCGACGGCCTGGCTATTACTGACGGAGATGATGGGGTCGTCGGTGGCGCCGATGACGAGGCTGGGGACGTTGATGGTCGGGAGGAGCGCAGTGGCGTCGGGGCGTTCACCAATCATCAACATGGCATTGGCCATCGCCTCAGGGTCGGCTTGACTGCCCAAGTCACGCACCTGCTGAAAGAGTGTTGGGCTGGCGTATTGTGACAGTAGTCGCGGCATCATGACTTCGGTAAGGGCGGCAGCTCCTTGGGTGCGGGCGATGTGGGCATTGCGCACCCGGGCTGCTTTGCTTGCGGCATCATCGCCACTGGCACGGCTATTGCAGATGGCGAGGCCAGTGAGGCGCTGGGGGGCGATACGCCACAGCGCTAACGCCACATAGCCGCCCATCGACAGCCCCGCCACAGCGACTTGGGCGATGCCGCGCCGATCGAGCTCGGCGATGATGCTGATTGCCACTTCGTCGATATGGCTGGCATCGGGTGGAGTGGTGGGGTACCACTGCGATGCCCCAAATCCTGCATAATCGAGGGCGAGGAGTGGCGTGGTGGGGGCAAGCGCGTCGATTTGGGGTTGCCACATTGTATGATTGAGGGGGAAGGCGTGCAGGAGGAGTAACATAGGTGCTCCATTAATGATGATGTACGTGATTTATGGGTCATCTTACACCAAATATACGGGGTATCAACAAACGATGGATAGCGATATTACGGCTTTTCATTCTCATCTGATTCCCATGGTAGCGGTGTATACTCAAAAAAACAAAATTCGTCTGGGAGAAGAAATGTTCCAACGGTTGCTACTAATTTTTATCATTATTATGAGTTTTGTGGTACTGACTACGACCGGCGTTGTGGTGTGGTCGTTGCGTACCTATGGGGGTTCGTTGCCGACACGGATACATGCGGCAGATACTCCCCCCGCCTGGGTGGCCGTCACTGCTGCGGGTGAGCTACAATATCACCACGACGGGCAGACGACTGTGTTGCGGAACGATGCTGTTGCCCAGGGATATGCGCTCCCCAGCATTGCGCCCAATGGCCAGCAAGTGCTGTTTGTACGTCAGACGACGAGTATCATGGCCGTAGCGGTGATTTCGCTTGTGGATGGTCAGATGCTCGATTTGTATACGTCGGATAGCGAATCGCCCATTGGCTTACAATGGTCTCCCAATGGCCGCTATGTGGCGTTTTTGTTGGATAGCACGGGTGCAGCAGTGGTAGTGCCAAGTGATGCAAGTAGTACTGCACTTACGATTGCCCATGGATCTCCTATCTATATGGATTGGAGTCCCGATAGTGCCGCATTATTGCTTCATATTGGCGGGATTGGCCGCGATGGTGGTGTGGTGGGGATTTATGATGTCACCACCCAAAAAGTCATGCAAACCTACAACGACCCGGCCGACTTCCAATCACCGCAATGGGATGCCCAAGGGACGGGGTTTTATTATGTTGCTG
Organism: Roseiflexaceae bacterium; assembly: GCA_947450095.1. Taxonomy (GTDB): domain Bacteria; phylum Chloroflexota; class Chloroflexia; order Chloroflexales; family Roseiflexaceae; genus UBA965. The sequence continues at coordinate 11,369 of CANFUF010000031.1, read as the reverse complement.
ATCCCACCCCCCAAGCCGATGCCACAATCCAACCACCCGCAGAAATTGTGCATCAAATGCTCGACGGCACCCGTACGGTGATTGCCCAAGAAGGATTGGCGACGGTGCGCTTGATGCGGGCGCCGCAAGGCAATGCTGTCGCATTTATTGCCTCACGTGTCGATGATCGCGTGCTGCGGGTATGGGCTGAAGGCAAACTGACGACCATTACCACCGATGCCCCACTTGCAGCCTGGTGGTCACCCGATGCCCATCAAATAGCCATAATTACTGCCGTTGATGACCAACAATTACGCTGGAACATCGTCAGCCTCGCTGATCTCCAGCAACGTTCTTTGCAGGCCTTTACGCCGAGTGACATGAATGTTGGCTATATTCGCTATTTTGATGCCTATCGCATCTCACCGTGGAGCCGCGATGGTAAATGGTTACTCACCGTGACCACCACTATTATTCAAGCCCAAGTGCTGGATGGTGGCACAATGGTTCCACTGGGTCCTGGGGAATTTGCCGTTTGGGCTGAATAATTCGATGCGATGAAAGGAACCTCTATGTCACAACGGATATTAGTAGTCGAAGACGAACCCGAGATTGCCGGGTATCTGCGGCGCGGTCTGAGCTTTGAAGGGTTTGTGGTTGAAACTGCCGCCGATGGTCATGCGGCCTTGATTGCAGCCCGCGAACGCCCACCCGATGTGATTGTGTTGGACGTGATGCTCCCCAAAATCGACGGCTTTGAAGTGGCGCGGCGCATTCGCACCGCCTCAGATGTCCCAATCATCATGCTGACCGCCCGTGACGCCGTACCTGATCGTGTCCAAGGCCTCGAAGTAGGCGCCGACGATTATCTGGTCAAACCGTTTGCCTTCGAAGAATTATTGGCGCGCATCAAGGCTCAGCTCCGCCGCGTGCAAGGGCGCAATGCGGGCTCGACATTGCGCTACGGACCCATCCAAATGGATGTGGCAGCCCACGAAGCCATGATTCATGGGCGCCGCGTTGAATTAACCGCCAAAGAATACGAATTACTGGAATTATTTATGCGTCACCCCCAACAAGTAATGACCCGTGACATTATTTATGACCGGGTGTGGGGCTATGATTTTGGTGGCGAGAGTAACATTATTGAGGTGTATGTCCGTTATTTACGTCAAAAACTCGAGGCGCATGGTGAAGTACGGGTGATTCATACGGTGCGCGGGGTGGGATATATTTTGCGTGAAGACGAAGAACCAACCCCCCAATAAGAAATTTTTGCAAATCAATCAATCCCCACCAACAACATTGGCGTTGGTGGGGATTATGTGTCTTCGTAGCGTTGTAGTGCAGCAGCGCTTTTGCGTTGCACCCAGAGTGGTGGCACACCGTAGAAGGCTCGCTCGGCATCACTGACGTGCTCGTCGACGGGGCCGAGTCCCCATTGGCCATCGACGCGGATGAACTGTGTGCCGAAGCGCTGTGGGCGCCGTTTGGCAATCAACAGGCGATCCCAGGTGGCTGCCACTACCGACCAAGCCCGTGGGTCATGTTGATGGGATGCAGTTCGGGCAAAATGGAGTGCTGTGGCGAATTCTTCGGGGGTTTCGCCGTGGAGCAATACGACAGCGGCGTAGTAATAATCGGCACCACTGCTAATCCCACCTGCAACCGCGATATCGCAAACCCGTTCACAACGGGTGCGGCGGGCGGCATGATCATCATCTTGGAGTTGCTCATCAGCGAGGCGCTCTAATTCAATTGAAAACGATTCTTCCATTGTGACATTCGTTATTAAATATTCAGCTAATAATTAAAGTATACCGAAATTTCACTTTTTGTGCTGACAAAAAATGTGCAACATTGCACAGAATTCATTGCTCTGTGCGAGATATCATATCTCGCACAGGGCAACACGTGATTATTGTCGTGAATAACGAGAGAATGTAGCGCATCGATTTTTTACACGCTCCGAATGGCGGTCGACGATAAATCGTTGCGGAAGGTTTTTTCATCAATTGCCGTAAACAAGTGGCGCCAGGCACTAGGGACAACCTGTGCATCAAACGAATGGAATACGCCGTCATCGGTAATCCGTCCTGCCACGATGAAGCGACAATCGTGTTGGGCGATTTGGGCTAAACTGCCACTGACATCACCATCGGGGTAGTATTTGGGGTTGAGCAAGCGCACCACGGTGTCGTACCCCAACACAAACGTCGAGCCGGGCATGCGTGCTGCTTTGTCGATGAATCGTGGCGCTCGTGTCAAAATGAGTGATGGTGCTGACGTGAATAGACTGGCTCGTTGGGCGATGACGCTATACCGCAATGGCGGTTTGTCGGCATTGATAACGCTCAATTCGCAATACCCTACTTGGCCACTCATGCGCATAGCGGTGGCCAATAATTCACGATGTCCGGTATGGAGGGGATTAAATGAACCTGACAAAATCGTGGCATTGCTGATGTTTTTTGATGAAAAATCATTGGTTGCGGATTGATATTCCACAATCGGCATATCGCCGTGTAACAAATCCCCTAGCACATCGTGGCAGGGGGTGGTGATGACGTCGAAGCGCTCATCGGGGCGCAAATCGAGGGTGACGGCGGGGATGACACCCACCGCACACGCCAAGGCCTGGATGAGTAAGGTGCTAATGACGGCTTCTTCGCCACTGCGGTCACGGGCGCCTTTGCTGAGTGTCAGGCCATAGCTGATGATTTGGTGTTGGTCGCGGGTGGTGACCCAACAGCCGTGGTCACCGAGTTTGACCCGGTCGGTGGCAATCGTGGCCGTACACGACAAGGCAACGACGGCTGCATTGTTACTCAAATCCATGGCGCGGCGGTAGCCGGCATGGGCCATTGCGACTGCTGTAGCTTGGCTGACAAATTGTGCTGGCTGTTGCCCGAGCAAATCTACCATTGAATCGCGTGAATAACGGTCGGTGGCTTCGAGGATGGTGCGTGATGAGCCGGCCACACTATGTAACCACCACAATGCTTGACTACCAGCGCCGGCGTATTCGATGACAGTCGGTCGGGCAGCGTGGTGGATGGCAACAATTTGATTGTGTGTGGTGTTGTCAGTCATCGGGTAGTGTGACCAATCTGGTATGAAAACATTGACGCTAGTATACCTAAACCCATGTTATTGCACAAACTTCATATTAAATTCATAATTACGCAAAATTCATAGGTATTTAATAATTGTGTGGGTAAGTCATAATAATAGGCTTGTACAGTTATAGACAACTTACAGCAATGTAACGTTGAATCGGTGAATGAATGAAAGGCATCAGTAATGCGCGCTTCAATCTCACGAATTGTATTGGCAGTAATGGCACTGGTTATTGTTGGATCAGTGATGGTTTACAGCAAAACCGCCTCAGCTGCTCCTTCACGGGCAGACGATGCCACAACCGATTGGGCTCCTCGTCAATTGACCGCCACCTTGAGCGGTTCAGGTGCCAGCTTCCCCAATCCATTGTACCAAGTCTGGATTTCGGTTTACACCAAAAACATCGTCCCCGGCGTGAAAATGAGCTATCAAAGTGTTGGTTCGGGCCAAGGGAAAAAAGACTTCATCGCCTACTTGACCGACTTCGGTGGTACCGACTCCGCCATCTCAGCGAAGGACGTCAAGGCTCAAGCTCCTGACGCAATTCACTTGCCAATGGTCATGGGTGGCGTATTGCCCATCTACAACTTGCCCTCCATCAAGGCTCCATTGCACTTCAACGCAGAAATTTTGGTTGGCATTTACAAGGGCGCCATCAAAAAATGGAACGACCCACGTATCGCAGCCGCCAACCCCGGCGTGAAATTGCCCAAGACCGAAATCACCGTTGTGTACCGCTCAGACTCATCGGGCACCACGTCAATCTGGACCGACTACTTGTCAAAGGTCAGCGGCACGTGGAAGTCAGAAATCGGCGCTGGTAGCACCGTCAAGTGGCCCGTCGGTATCGGTGCCCCCGGTAACGCTGGTGTCTCAAGTGCCGTCCAAAAGACCGAAGGTGCCATCGGTTACGTCGAAGTTGCCTACGCTCTCGGTGCCGGCTTCAGCTTGCCCTACGTCCAAAACGCTTCAGGGAACTATGTGCAACCGTTGTTGGCCAATGTGTCAGCTGCTGCTGCTTCAGCCGTACCTTCGTCAGACATCCAAAATTTGGCCACCTCGATCACCAACGGTAGCGATTCCCAAGCCTACCCAATCGCCGCCTTCACCTACATCTTGGTACGCAAAGATACCTACACCGATGCAAACAAGGCCCAGGCGTTGTCAGACTTCCTTTACTGGGGTTTGACCGAAGGTCAAGGCGCTGCCAACCGTCTCGGCTATGCCCCATTGCCCGAAAACTTCCGCAAGGCTTCAATGAATGCCTTGTTGAGTGTTCGCGTCAAGGGTCAGCCAGTGTTGACGGCTCCGATCAAGTAATACGTCAATAACTCTGTTACTCGTATCCGGTCAGCATGTACACTACATGCTGACCGGAAATTTCATATTCTCTTAATTATTCCTTGATTTAAATAGAGATTAACAATTTTTTAATAAAAAAATGGTCGATAGATAACAAATCACTGCTACTTTTATATTGTCTTAATAAAAAGATAATCAATGTTACGAGTGAGTCGTAACCGAAAGGTGCCACCGATGCAAATGTTATCACGACGGATTACCTTGGCGCTCATGAGCCTGATGATGGTCAGCGCATTTGTGTTGTCAGCCTGTGCTGGCGCTGCGCCTGCCGCTGAACCGACCAAAGCTCCCGAAGCCACGATGGCTCCCGAAGCCACCAAAGCTCCCGAAGCCACGGCCACCACCGAGCCCACCAAAGCTCCTGAAGCCACGGCCACCACCGAGCCCACCAAGGCTCCTGAAGCCACTGCGACTACCGCTGCCGTTGCTACCGAAACTGCCGTTCCGGCCACTGCCACCGTCGCTGCCACTGTGGCTGCCACCAAGGCTGTGGTTGCCACTGTCAAGGTCGTTGCTGCTACCGCTACTGCTACCACTGCCCCAGCTGCGCCCACCGGTGATTGGAAGCCTCGCCAACTGACCGCCACTTTGAGCGGCTCAGGTGCCAGCTTCCCTAATCCGTTGTACCAAGTTTGGATTTCGGTATACACCAAAAATATCGTTCCTGGCGTCAAGTTGAGCTACCAGAGCGTTGGTTCGGGTCAAGGCAAGAAAGACTTCATTGCCTACTTGACCGACTTCGGTGGCACCGACTCAGCCATCTCGTCCAAAGATGTCCAAGCCCAAGCTCCTGATGCAATCCACTTGCCCATGGTGATGGGTGGCGTATTGCCCATCTACAACTTGCCCACCATCAAGAACCCCTTGCGCTTCTCACCCGAAACCTTGGTTGGTATCTACATCGGCGAAATCAAAAAGTGGAACGACACGCGTATCGCCACCGAAAACCCCGGCGTAAGCTTGCCTGACACCGAAATCACCGTGGTGTACCGCTCAGACTCATCGGGTACCACCTCGATCTGGACCGACTACTTGTCAAAGGTTAGCGGTACCTGGAAGTCACAAATTGGTGCTGGTAGCACGGTGAAGTGGCCCGTCGGTATTGGTGGCCCTGGTAACGCTGGTGTATCGAGTGCCGTCCAAAAGACCGAAGGTGCGATTGGGTACGTCGAAGTCGCCTACGCCCTCGGTGCCGGCTTCAGCTTGCCCTATGTCAAAAACGCCGCTGGTAACTATGTGCAACCGTTGTTGGCCAATGTGTCGGCCGCTGCAGCTGCCGCGGTTCCTTCGTCAAACAACCAGAGCTTGGCCGTGTCAATCACTAACGGCAACGATGCCCAAGCCTACCCGATTGCCGCCTTCACCTACATCTTGGTCCGCAAAGATACCTACAAAGATGCCAACAAAGCCCAGGCCTTGTCAGACTTCCTCTACTGGGGTTTGACCGAAGGCCAAGGCGCTGCCAACCGTCTCGGGTATGCTCCATTGCCTGAAAACTTCCGCAAGGCCTCCATGAAAGCTTTGATGGCAGTACGGGTTGATGGCCAAGCGGTCCTCGACGCCCCCATAAAGTAATTAATCAGCGGGCTTCTTTCCACGGGGTGGGTAGTATGCGTACTACCCACCCCGTGGATTATTTTGTGTAGTCGGTTTATTGGTAGTCAAGATCAATGAGCTATTGATATTGCACAAACGGAAAAATAAATTGCTGTGGTTGCCGGTATGCCGTATAGGGAAGCCTACGCGGCACTTTTGGTAGAATAAATAACCGAATTTCATCTTTTCTTAATATAAAAGATATCCATGAATAACATGTGATTGGTACTTTAAATGCAGGCAAAAAAATTGTAGTGCAATGTCCGTATATATAGTTGCAATAAATGAACGTTGTGTGTGTTTGTTCCACAGTCGTCGCTGATTATGGTATAAAAAGGATACACATAATAATTAATTTGCTGGCTACATTGGACAATTGGTGCGACGGGCTACATCGATACATAATCCGCATTTTTTGGGCCGTGTGGGTGAGTCCTGTGTGGTTCGTTAGGTATGTAGGTGAGGAGTCAGTTCATGGCGAAACAACAGCCCGCTGAATCTTGGAGCAATGGCAAATCCGTGTTCCGCCACGGTGATGTACCGTTCCGGATAGGCACGGTGGTTTTAGCAAGTTGTGTGGTGGCACTGGTGCTCGCCATGGGTGTGATTATGTTTGTCTCATCCGGTGAAGCGCGTACTGCCTTTGGTTGGGATGTGTTGTTTGGGCAAGACTGGAATCCTGTGGCGACTGATATGGCCCAACCAGCGTTTGGTGCCTGGCCGGCGGTGCGTGGTACCCTCCTCTCGTCGTTGGTGGCGATTGTGATTGCGGCGCCGTTAGCACTAGGAATTGGGATTTTCCTTGCCGAACTCTGCCCGCCCAAATTGAGTACGCCACTGTCGTTTTTGGTGGAATTACTCGCAGCCATCCCCAGTGTCATTTATGGTGTGTGGGGGGTGTTCGTATTTGTGCCGTTTTTCAATCAAGTTTTTTCGACGCCAGTCAGTGATGCGCTCGGTGACTACATTCCGTGGTTAGCGGGACCCGTGGCGACTGGGCGAGGTGTGATGGTGACGGGGATTGTGATGTCGATTATGATTTTGCCTACCATCGCCTCACTCACTCGTGATGTGTTGCGGCTCGTACCCAATACCCAGCGTGAAGCAATGCTGGCGATTGGGGCAACCCGCTGGGAAACAATCTGGCTGGCGGTTGTCCCCTACTCTCGTGCTGGTATCATCGGTGCAGTGATGCTCGGGCTTGGACGTGCTTTGGGTGAAACCATGGCGGCCACCTTGCTGATTGGGAATTCGCAACGGATTAGTCCGTCGCTATTTGCCCCGGCCACGACTGCGGCTTCGTTGGTGGCCAATGAACTCACGAATTCGGTGAGTACGCTCCACGAAAGCGCATTGATCACGGTGGCGTTTGCCTTGTTTGGAATTACGTTGGTATTGAATCTCGGTGCCCGCTTGTTGATTTGGTATGTCGACCGCGGTATGGCAGGAGGTCGCTCGTGAACACCCCCAAAAACTATCGTTGGCGCAAATTTGTTGATCAAGTCATGCGTGGCAGTACCGTTTTTGCCACTGGTTGTGCGGTAATCCCGTTGATTGCCATTATTGGTTATGTGCTGACGCTGGGTGCCTCGGCCTTGAGTGTGCAGTTTTTTACAGACGTTTATCAGCCACCCAATATGGCCCAAGCCGCCGCTGATGGCTCGACTCCGGCCTTTGACCCCAATGACCCGTTTGCAGGGATTGGCGTGCCTACTGATGGCACTGCACCTGCCGATGGCACGGCACCTGTCGCTGATGTCTATGCCGGTGGCCCTGTCGGTGGCGTATTGCACGGGATTATTGGGACGTTGATTATTACCGGGATGGGGTTGCTATTTGCCTTGCCCATCGGGATTTTTGCAGGAATTTATCTCAGTGAATATCGCAACGAACGCTATGCCACGATTGTGCGCTTTTGTTGTGACGTATTGAGTGGATCTCCTTCAATTGTGGCTGGTGTGGTGATTTATATTTTGGTGGTAATCCGCAGTCACGAATTTTCCGCAATCGCCGGTAGCCTGGCGCTGATGATTTTGATGATTCCCATCGTCACCCGTACCACCGAAGAAATGTTGAAACTCGTGCCCGAATCGATGCGCGAAGCTGCCCGTGGCCTCGGTGCCCCGACGTGGTATTCAACATTCACGGTGATTATCCCCGCGGCCTTACCGGGGATTGTGACGGGCGTGATGTTAGCATTTGCGCGTGGTGCTGGCGAAACTGCCCCGTTGATTTTGACGGTGCTTGGTAGCAATGTAATTAGCACCAATTTGTTTGCCCCAATGGCAAGTTTGCCGTTGCTAGCTTATCGTTATACCGAATCTCCTTATCCCGGTGAAAACACCTTGGCGTGGGGAGCAGCATTTGTATTGATGATGTTGGTACTGGTCATGAATATTTTGGTGCGGGTCGCGACGCGCCGCCGCGCAGGAGCAAGCCGATGAGTAGCATGACCATTTCTCAGTTGGCGCCGTTTTATGGGGCCCGCCAAGCGGTTAAAGCGGTCGACATGCAGATTGCCACCCAAGAAATTACTGCCATCATTGGCCCTTCGGGCTGTGGCAAATCGACGGTGTTGCGTTGCCTCAATCGCATGCACGAAACAATCCTTGGCGCATCGGCCAAAGGGACCGTGTTGCTCAACGACGAAGATATTTATGGGTCAAATGTCGACGCCACGTTGATTCGTCGGCGCGTTGGGATGGTGTTCCAACAGCCAGTGGCATTCCGTACCCGCAATATCTACGAAAACGTGGCTGCTGGGTTGCGCATCCAAGGGATGTCGCGCAAAGCCGAGCTCGACCAAGCTGTCGAAGAAGCCTTGCAGTCTGCGGTATTGTGGGATGAAGTCAAAGATGTGTTGAGCAAACCCGGTACGGCATTGTCGGGTGGCCAACAACAACGCCTTGCGATTGCACGGGCCTTGGCGATTAAGCCAGACGTGTTATTGCTCGACGAGCCGTGTTCGGCTCTTGACCCGATTGCGACTGCCAATATCGAAGAATTGTTGGTACAGCTCAAAACCACATTGACAATTGTGATTGTAACGCATAGTATGCAACAAGCAGCCCGCATCTCGGATCAAACAGCGGTATTTATGGTGGATACAACGAGTGGTAACCCGATTGGTGAATTGGTTGAAAAATCAAGCACTTCGAACGTGTTTACCAAGCCGAGTGACCCGCGCACTGAATCATATATTAGTGGTCGAGTAGGGTAAAGGTGATGACTATGCGGAGTGCAATGACACTGAGCCGCTCGATTGGGTTTGCAGATCTTGTCGGCACCCGGACGCGCACGCGCTCAGCCACCGATAGTGTGAACGCCAAAATCGAAGTGCGCAACTTTAGTTTTTTTTATGGTAATTTCAAAGCCATCAACACGGTCTCGATGGATATCCCTGCCAACCACGTCACCGCCATCATTGGTCCTTCGGGTTGTGGCAAATCGACGCTATTGCGCGCCATCAATCGCATGCATGACGCCACGATCGGCGCCCATGCCGAAGGCGAAATGCGCTTTGACGGCGTCAATGTCTATGATCCAGCAGTTGACTCGGTGCTGTTGCGCCGACGGGTGGGCATGGTCTTTCAACGACCCAATCCGTTCCAGCTGACGATTTTTGATAATGTGGCCTATGGCTTGCGGGTCAATGGCATGCGTGACAAAAAACTCATCGCCCAAAAGGTCGAAGAGTCGCTCAAACGGGCCGCCTTGTGGGACGAAGTCAAAGACCGTTTGTTCAAAAGCCTTGGCACCGCCTTGTCGGGTGGGCAACAACAACGCTTGTGTATTGCGCGGGCGATTGCGTCGGACCCCGAAGTGATTTTGATGGACGAGCCTTGTTCGGCGCTTGACCCGATTGCCTCACTCAAAATTGAAGACCTCATCGACGATTTACGTGACCAATTCACGATTGTGATTGTGACCCACAACATGCAACAAGCTGCCCGTGTCTCAGACATGACGGCGTTTATGTTGATGAATCGGGCCACCCGCGCCGGTGAATTGATTGAATTCGACCAAACCGACAAAATGTTTACTGCCCCTAGTGATCAGCGCACCGAAGATTATATCAGCGGCCAATTCGGCTAAGCGCTGTGCAATCATAAGGTACAAAAAAAGTGACTCGTGCGTAATCAACGCACGAGTCACTTTTTTATGCCAAATTAGTTTTTCACTGCAGCCAACATGATTGCTTCGAGGCGTTTGACCATGGCGGCGGGGTCGCTAGGGGTACCATCGAGCATCAAGGCACTGTCGTAGAGCTGGGCGATGATGGCCTGGGCCACGACATCGCTGGGGTTGGCTTGCAAGCGCTGGGCCAGCCCAACGATGAGGGGGTGGGCGCGATTGACTTCGAGTTTACGCTTGGGGGCGCTGGTATCGCGCTCGATCAAGCGGCGCATGCGCTCTTGGTCGCTGTTGCTACTGGTGGCCACGAGGCGCACGGGGTGGTTTTTGAGCACGGTTGAAGCCTGGACGCCGTCGATTTGTTCGCCGAGGGTCTCTTTGAATCCAGTGACGAGTGCCATCAATTGATTGTCGTCGATTTGTGATTCGACTTGGGTATCGCTCCCGGGTAAGGTTAGTTCGGGGTCATCGAGATTGTGGAATTTCTTGCCGTCGAAGTCGCGCATGTTTTGCAACATAAACGGATCAACCATATCGCTGAGCAACAGCGCTTCGATGCCCCGGCTCTGGACGGCGTCGAGGTGGGGGCTCTGTTTGGCGCTGGTGACGTCATTGGCGATGAGGTAATAGATTTCGTCTTGGTCGGGCACCATGCGGCTAACGTATGCGGCCAGCGTGGTGAGGGAGTCTTGGGTGGAGCTGTGGAAGCGCAACAGGGGTACGATTTCGGTTTGAGCGCTGGGGTCGACAGCTACTCCTTCTTTGAAGAAAATCCCGAATTCCTTCCAGAAGGTGGCGAATTTTTCGGAATCGTTGTTGCCCAAATCGTTGAGCTCTTTGATGACGCGGCTGGTGAGGGTTTTTTTGATGCGGGCAGCGGTTTGTGAGCCCTGCACCATTTCGCGCGATACGTTGAGGGGCAAATCTTCGCTATCGACGACCCCTTCCATGAAGCGCAACCATTGCGGGAGCATTTCTTTGGTTTCGGCTTGGATGAGCACGCGCCGTGAATAGAGGGCGATATTGCCTTCGACGCGGCGTTCGATCATGCCACGTTCGCGGGTGGCCGGCACAAACAGGAGGGCGTGCAAGTCGATGGGGGCATCGGTCGAGAGGTGCACTGTCAACAACGGGTCGGTCATTTCGTAGGTCAGTTGTTGATAAAAATCGGCATAGCG
>CANFUF010000030.1 GCA_947450095.1 Roseiflexaceae bacterium | reverse complement strand
TCTACGATCGCCTCGTGTATGGCGTGCCGCATGTAAGTGCGGTAACGGCACAGGGTGCGCGTGATTGTACGGTGCTAATGGGTGGTTTTTCCAAAGCATTTGCCATGACCGGCTGGCGCCTCGGATGGTTGGCTGCTCCAGCAGATATTTGTGGCGCAGTACGCAAAATCCACCAATACGGCATCATGTCTGCCCCTACCGCCGCCCAATACGCCGGCCTCGAAGCCTTGCGCAATGGCGCAGCTGCGACGCAGATGATGGTTGCTGAATACGACCGCCGTCGTCAGGTGTTGTTGGCTGGCTTACGCCGGATTGGTTTGCCGACGTTCGAGGCGCGGGGCGCTTTTTATCTCTTCCCCCAAGTCGATCACCTCGGCTTGAGTAGTGCGGATTTTTGCGAACAGTTACTCAATGAAGAACATGTCGCCGTTATTCCGGGTGATGTGTTTGGTCCGAGTGGAACTGGTTTTGTGCGGTTGTGTTATGCCGCATCGATGAACAACATCGAAATTGCCCTCGAACGGATTGAACGTTTTATTCGTCGTGTTGAATAGGTGAGGAACCAATGCGCCTTTCTGTGATTATGCCCTGCTATAACGAAGCTGACAGTCTGCCCGACATCTTGAATAAAGTCCGGGCCATTACCATCGACAAAGAAATCATCGTCATCGATGATTGCTCGAGCGATGACTCCCCCAACGTCCTTGCCAACGAACAACGCAACGACCCCAATTTGCGGGTAGTGCGCCACGAACGCAATCGTGGCAAAGGCGCCGCTGTGCGGACTGGTATTGCAGCCGCCACGGGCGATGTCATCATCGTCCAAGACGCAGACCTCGAATATGACCCCAACGACTACTATGCCGTCCTCAAACCCATTTTTGAAGGACGTGTCGGCGTTGTATATGGCTCACGTTTCATGGGTAGCCATACCGGTATGTATTTCTGGAATGCCCTTGGCAACAAATTTCTGACCTTTCTCACCAATTTCTTGTTTAATTGCTGGATTTCTGACATGGAAACGTGCTACAAGGCCTTCCGTTCAGAAATCATCAAAAACATCCCTCTCGAAAGTAATGACTTTCGCATCGAACCCGAAATCACCGCCAAAATCCTCCTCCGCAAAGAGCGCATTTTTGAAGTGCCCGTCAGTTATATCGGCCGCACCTATGAAGAGGGCAAAAAAATGAAGCCTTCCCAGGGGTTTTGGGCGATTTGGGCACTCGTCAAATACCGCTTTTTTGCCACCGTCTAATGCATACTCAAGGAGTCATTTTGCGATGATGCAACACTACTTTGAAAACCTCGCTCGCACCCTCGCCCAAGTCCCTAGCGACCGCGCTGAAGCCGTGCTCGAGGCTTTGTGGCAGACCTACCTGCGTGACGGCACCGTGATTGTGTGTGGCAACGGTGGCTCAGCTGCCACCGCTTCGCATTTGGTCTGTGATTTGGGTAAATGGACGGTGGTTGATGGCCAACGCCGCTTCCGCGCCGCCGCCCTCACCGACAATATGCCCCTCGTGACCGCCTGGGGTAACGACACCGCCTACGAGCGCGTCTTTGTCGAGCAGATTCCGATGATCTATCGCCCTGGCGATTTGCTGGTTACCATCTCGGGGAGCGGCAATTCCCCCAACGTCTTGCGCGTCAGCGAGTGGGTGCAGGCTCAAGGGGGCCAAGTAGTCGGCTTGAGTGGCTTTGGTGGTGGCAAACTCGCTAGCCTCGCCGACATCTCGTTTGTGGCGCCCAGCTCATTTATGCCCGAAGTCGAAGACATCCATATGGCGCTATGTCACGCCTTGGCAGTAAACCTCGCCGACCGGATCCGCGCCCTATGAGCTACGTGCTAGGCTTGGATTTTGGTGGCACCAAACTGGCCGCCGGCATCGTCGATACCGTCAGCGGCACCGTGGTCGCTTCGCAACGCTGTCCTACTCCCGCTGGCGGTGCTGCCACTGGTTTTGCTGCCATGCTGGCGCTAGGTGACGCCTTGCGCGCCCAAGTCGCTACCCCGATTCGCGCCGTGGGCGTATCGTTTGGCGGCCCCGTCGAAGCCGATGGCCGCACCGTGCGCTTGTCGATGCACCTCCCCGGCTGGGAAGAATTCCCACTCGCCGCCCGCTGCGAAGCCCATTTCGGCGTACCCACCATCATTGCCAACGACGCCGACGCCGCTGGTCTGGCCGAATACCGCTTTGGTGCCGGCCAAGGTTGCCAGCACATGCTCTATTTGACCGTCAGCACCGGTATCGGCGGCGGCGTCATCATCAACGGCAAACTCCATCGTGGTGAGCATGCCTGGGCCGGCGAAGTAGGCCACATGATTCTCAAACCCGATGGTCCAGCCTGTGCCTGTGGCGGCAATGGCTGCCTCGAGTCACTGTCGTCGGGTTTGTCGATTGCCCGCGACGCCCGTGCCAATGTGCCCCCTAGCCTGCGTGCCCGCGACGTCGCCACTATTAGTGCCCGCGACGTGGCCATGGCCGCTGCTGCTGGTGACTCTGTGGCGATGCAGATTTGGGATCATGCAGTGGGCTGGCTGGGCGTGGGTATCTCGTCTGCCAGCAACCTGCTCAACCCCGGTATCATCGTGATTGGTGGCGGGCTGACGGGGGCCGGTGAGCAGTTGTTTGGGCCGTTGCGCACCATCATGGCCTACCGCGCATTGTCCAAACAGGTGGTGCTCAAACCCGCCGCCCTCGGTGATGTCATCGGCATCATGGGTGGGGCTGCCTTGTGCATGGATTAATCTGGGGGTGTTACGACGGGCGCGCGTCATGCGGGCCCGTTTTTTGTTGTTATTTTTTATGAAAAAAACTGTGGGGCGCAGCGGTGAATAGGCAATATAAACAATTATCTTGGCGCCTGATTACTTTGATGAATTGCGGCGATATCGTCTGTATTGAGTCCTTGATTGGCTAAGATTGCGCTGATAAAATCACTTTTACCGGCCACATAGGCATCAATATCGTGCCCTACATCTGCCGCCAAGCGTTGTTTGAGTGTGCTATAGGCGTGTACTGCTGCTGGCGTCGTCCGCAAATAATCGCGGACGGCGAGATGATTGCGCAGCCCGAGACTGCCGTGTGGGCAGAGGTATACATTGTGGTTGGGAAATCCAGCTGGTCGGCTAAAGGCTTCACGCCCGGTAATCCCCAAATCACCCAAATGGTGATACCCCAGTGGTGCCAACAGCGCAATCACCGGGGCGAGCTGTGATTGGTCGGCCACCACGATATCCATATCAATGATGGGTTTGGCCGTCATTCCCGGTACCGACGTACTACCCACATGCACGATTGCCTGCACATGGTGCGCCACTTGGTGCCAGATCCGGGCCTGGAGGTACCCAAATATGCGCGGCCACAATGGATCGTAGGCGACAATGCGGATAGTAGCCATTACGTGACTCCTGTGTGCGCTGAGTGCTCTGTCTATTAAACCACAAAACCCTCCCCTTGCTTTTTTGCAAGGGAAGGGGTAGGGCAGAGCTTAGCGGTTATCTTTATTGCGGAGTTGCTCTTCGAGTTGGGCAATCAAAAGTTCGAGTTGTATCACATGGGTGCCAACTTCGCCATGTTGCTTCATCATTTCTAATTCAGCCCGTAAGCGGTGCAAATCTTTGATCGATGCCCGTGACGACATGAAATTGCGTTTCGAACTATTTTTGAAGTCTGCGTTGCTACTATAGTCTTGCATCTCACCAGCGAGTTGCTCATAAATGTCGAAGCGCGCATACACCCGACTACGGTGACGCATTTGCCGTACAAACGTACTCGCTTCGTCATAGCGACGTTCGCGTTTGAGGCGATTGGCTTCGCTCCGGACCCATGCCAAGTCGATCAACATAGCCTCTTGCTCGAGTTCGGTATCGACGGGATATTTAGCAACCACATCTGCGAGGGCAATGTGGATGTCGACATCACACGTCGTCGCAAGCGCCTGTTCGTTGCTATCAATCCCACTCATGGTAGTGGTGATATTGCGAGTGCCGAGGGCGGCTTCGGGTTGGGGGATGAGGCGCAAATAGATGTTGCGTTGCTCGAGCACCACCATTGCCCCCACTTCGATGATGAGTTGGGTCTCGGTGCGGCGATGGGGTAATTGGCCGACGACCTCGACCGTAAATCCCGCCGGGATAGGGATTGAAATGGTGACGTTACGCATCGATACCGCAAATAACTCTTGCAATTCGTCACTGAAATAGCGATCAATGTCGACTGATTGCTCGATGAATTGATGATTGCCCCGCCCTTGTGCCGCAATACTCGTGAGCAAGTCTTCGTTGTAGCCACCACCAAGCCCGTAGGTACTGGTACTGATTCCCCGACTGTGGTAATTGCTGGCAAGCGTAGCGAGTTCGGCTTCGCTGGTAATACCCGCATTGGCTTGCCCGTCGGTAAGTAATACCGCCCGGCTCACATAGCCGTTGCGGGCATGATGGGTAAGCAACGTGTCGGCTGCCAGTTGCCAGCCCCCCGATAGGTTGGTGCTCCCACCACTCCGCACCACCCCCAGCGCCGTGCTTATCAAGGTCCGTTGGGCCGGCGTGACATAATTCCCGTCGGCCAGCAAACTGACTTCATCATCAAATGTCACAATCGTACAGCGGTCTTCGCTGGTCAAACGACTGACGATCCGTTGGCAGGCTGCTACAGCATCTGCCAATTTTTGACCACTCATCGAGCCACTACGGTCAATCACCAACCCGATGTTGAGTGGCATACGTGGCCGTTGCGTCTGGGTTAATTCGGGGGCTAATAGGGTCAACCGCATAATTATTTCGTTCATGCGACCCTGCTCGTCGCTTCCCAATTCTACATGGCTCCGATTGATGTTTACTGTCATCTTTGGCATACGACATGACTCCTTTTGAATACTATTTTGTTGACGATTCTCTGTACACATGACATTTCGAAAACCACTGAACTTTTCGTTGATTTTGTTGTCTTGTGTTACATCACAACGTAACTATAACAGTGAATAGTGTGATTGTCAAATCAAAAAAGCACATAAAAGCCCTATTGCGTTTATAACGTGATTGTGGTATAGTTTTTATAACGTAACACGGCACGATTGATGTGACCGTGATATTTTATCTCGTAGGGCATAAGAAAGGATTATGCTACAAAAAATGTAAACCAAATAAGCCTATTCGCTGGTCGGATTCTGTTGGTTTTGATGCGACATATGTGCAACAACGAGGAGGAGAAACGATGCAATTACCCGTAGGATATCTACTGCTTCGGATGGGGATCGCGCAACAGTCATTGATTGCGGTACGCAATGAAATCATGCAAGTCTGTGCGCAAATGCCCGTTGATGGAACCAATGTTGTTGCGCTTGAGCAAATCTTGGTGATGTGCGAAACAACCCTTGCGAGCTTAGACCGTACCCAGGTGCGTATCACCGCTTGGAATCAAATCTACCCTAATCATGCTGGTACGCTCACTTCCGATCATTTGACATTCGATAATGACAATTGGGTGCCGATCGATAATGATGATGTGCTCAATCTCAGTGATGACATGCTGGATCTCGATGATGATGATGATGATGATGATGGGTTAGACCTCAATGATGACGATTTCTACCGTGACCCCGAAGACAAACAGCATGAATATACGCAAGACGAATGTGATGGCTATTTTTTGCCGTTGTCATTTACCCAAGATAATCTCCCAGTGACCGATAATTCTTTGACGGATCATGAGTTTGCCTTGTTGTTTGGGCTAGTGCAGCCATCACAAGACCAGGTAACGCTCACACCACCGACCATTTACAACATCTTTGGGGATTTGCTTCCCATGCCCCCCAATTCACCTACACCGCCACATACCGCTACCCCCAGCGACACCTACACTGACCCCGACCCCGACTACAACGTCCCCGGTAGTCTCTAACACAAATCCCCCCATGCACCGTATGGTGCGTGGGGGGATTTGTGTTCGCTGGGCATATTAGGGGCGACGGCGTACCATCGCACTGAGTCGACGCAAATCGCCACTATCAAGGTGGCGATCATCACGGAAGTGGATTTCGATGCCATCATCGATTACCACGCGATGCCAGCGTCGTTCTTTTGCTTCTGGTTGGATGGCTTCTTCGGTGTCAGTGCCATCATAGAGGGCTACATTGCTCCCACTGATAGTCTGTCCGACTTTGTGGCTTGCTTCGACTTCTTGCACGCTTGTATTTGCAACAATTGTTGCAACCGGTTGGGGCACACTTGAGACAATCTCACGGAGCTCTTCATCGCCAAGCCCTGCTAAGCGAGCCCGGATGACGCGCAATGGCAAATATCCAGCCTTGAGGTGTGCTGCAGCTTGCAGTTGCAAAAGATGGCGCTCGGTATACCGGGGCATGCGTACTTTGTCAACGGGAGCGTCGATTAGTCCTTCGTCAGTATAATAACGAATGGTGCGTTGTGTAACGCCGGCACGGTCTGCGAGTTGACGAATGGTCATTATTTGGCGATTCATGGACTTCTACTTTGTACGAAATATATAAAACTAGTGTAATCCTACCATTAGAGTGGGCTTTCGTCAATATCACAAAGATAATAATTTGATAATAAAAATGAACCAATTCACATGATTGAATTTACTGATTTTTTGCGAAATACGCATGATTTATTATGAAAATCGATATTTTATCTCTATTTTCGATTGTTTTTTCTGCTGATTTTGATGATTTACTAATTACATGATGTTTATTTTAATGAGTAAAATAAATTGTGTAATTATGCATAATGAGTGAAATTGAATATATTTGTTAGATAAAAACAGACCCATGATTTGATTACGCATCAAACCACGGGTCTGTTTTGTGACACACGTGCGAATTACACGCGGCGTGCGACTGGCATTGCTTTACGGAAATCGGTGACCACCACGGCATCGTGGATGGTGATGATATCATCGGCAATGGCTGCCCACTCGATGCCATTGACGCGAATCCGGATTTGATTGTTTTCGCCGACGGCGATACAGACACCGTGTTTGCCAATCAGCTGGTTTTGCATGTCATTGATGGCATTGGCAGGCATACTGATGCGGGCATATACACGACTGCCGCCTACTGCAGAGAGCACCGTCGCCACCGCAAACACCAACAACAACCAGACATCGAGGCCTGGGGCAATAAAGGCAATCACCGCCGTAAAGAGCGCTGCGATACCTATCCAGAGGGCATAGACCCCGGGCGAAAAGGGTTCAATGAGCAATAGTACCATTCCGAGAATGGCCCACATAAAGCCATTGTGTAACATTATTTTTTGTCCGTGCTCTTCATCATCTCAGTAATGGCGGTCATCGTACCGGCCAAATTACTGAATTCTGTGGGAACGACGATCATACGGGCAGCCGGGGATTCACCAAGCTTTTGCAAAGCATCGACATAGCGTTGGGCCACGAAGTATTGCAAGGCGGCTTCGGGGTTGCCTACCGTAGCAACCAACAAACGAGTAGCTTCGGCTTCGGCGCCGGCAAGGCGCTCACGGGCTTCTGCTTGACGTTTGGCGGCTTCGAGATTACCTTCGGCTTCGAGGATCTTGGCTTGCTTGAGTCCTTCAGCGCGGAGGATTTCGGATTGGCGCGTACCTTCGGCGGTAAGGATTTGGGCGCGCTTTTCGCGGTCTGCAGTCAACTGTCGTGCCATGGCGCGGGTAATGTCTTCGGGTGGCAAGACATCTTTGATGTCGACGCGGGTGACTTTGGTACCCCAGGTTTGGGTGGCATGATCAACAGCGGCCAACAAGTGGGTGTTGATTTGGTCACGCTTGGACAACACTTCGTCGAGCTCCATGCTGCCCAAGGCGGTACGCAAATTGGTCAACGCCAAATTGATGATGGATGCTTGCAGATTGTAGACTTGGTAAGCAGCCAAGCTCGTGTCGTAGACCTGATAAAACAACACGCCGTCGACGCGCACGGTGGCATTGTCACGGGTGATGACGATTTGTGAGGGGATGTCGAGGACTTGCTCTTGGACATTGACGCGCCGACCGACCCGATCAATAAACGGGATAATGATGCTCATACCCGGTTTGATAACCATGCGGAAGCGCCCCAAGCGTTCGATGGTCCATTCGTAGCCTTGGGGGACGATTTTGATGCCGGTAATAACCACGGCACCAGCGAGCAACACAAGCAAGAACAAACAGTAAAAAATTTCCACCATACACCTCTTTTACGTAACGACGACAAATACATGCCTCAGACGAATACTAGTGTACCACTGTTGCATTGGATCTTTGCATATACCGCGTTAATGAACGGTTTTGTCACAGACAAACTGATGAATCCAACGGGATGGTGTGCTAAATTGCTGTGCGGTTACATCAGGAATTTGCGGGTGATTGGCGAGGCGATATTGGCGACTCATGGCTTGACCACTAAAGGCATGGGCCAGGAATTCACGGAGCTGGTTCCACGCTTTTTGTTGATTGCCGCCTTTGTTGATGTCGGCCATGCTTTTGACAAAGGCATGTGGTTCGCCGGCATAAGTCGTAACCTGATGAGGAATGCCGGCCGCGGTTAATCCTTCATCAAAAGCGGTGACTTCAGTTTGGGGAATCATCGTATCTGCACCCCCGAATATACCGAGTACGGGGCCTTGGATTTTTTTGAGTTCGTTCGGGTCAGTAATCACTGACCCATAAAAAACAGCCGTGGCGGTAATGGCTGGCGTATTGACGCTATAGCGCAAGGCCGTGCCACCGCCAAAACAAAAGCCCATGATGGCGATTTGATTGTGATTGGCATCGGGCTGATTGTTGATCCACTGCAAGACGGCATCGAGGTCACCATCGATTTGTGTCGTCGGTGTGTTGGAGACTTGCCAAATAGCCGTGGGGAACCAATCGGTGGTGTTGCCACGGAAGAGATTGGGCGCCACAACGATATAGCCATCTTTGGCGAGGGCATCGGCTTTGCCCACCACATCCGCTTTGAGTCCCCACCATTCATGTACCATGATGACCACTGGGAATGGGCCTGTGCCACTAGGGCGAGCCACATAGGCCCGGATGGCAGGATTGTTACCATTGGGAATGACGGTGTTGGTGATGCCATCGAGGCGATTGACGCCCATGCCCTGATCAATAATGACCGAAGCAGCAATTACCACCATGAAGCCAACCAGAATGCCGAGAATCCAAGAGATGATTTTGATGATTTTTTGCATACGATACTCCTCATAAAAAAAACGTTCGTGACAGAGGTGAATTACCTAGGAGCGGTATGTTAGGGAGTCACGGCAATGATAGTGATATCGCTCCCATTGTTTTGGTTAGACCCAAAAAACACCCGAATAGTGGCGTGATTGGATGACGCATCCATGACAATTGGTGTAGCGTGGGTATCGAGTGTGGTAGTTTGCCAGCCGTTGCTCTTTAGTGTATCACGCAATTCGGTTGCGCTATGCGTGGGGAGCTGAGTGCTTTCGGCTAATAATGCGCCGCCATACATACGCCGATTCGTCCAGGTCGGTGGGAGCGTGAGGGTATCAAGGACCACATCATTGCAGGGTTGGGTTGGGATGGTGAGCGTGGGGGCGGGGATGCGTTGATAATCCCACGAAATATCGCCACTGATGACTTCACCGCCCGGGATAAATATTTTTCCTGTGCCATGCCCTGTGGCCGATTGAATCGCCCCAGTGGCATCGGGAATCGCACTGGCCGCCCAGGATTGCCAGAGCGGGGCACCGTTTTGGCTAAAAAGTTGGGTATCACTTGCCACAAAACCAGGTAGTGGACCGAGTATTTCACGCATGGAAACCATCGGCAATACGCCAGCATCACGGCGGCAACCATCAGTAATCGACCAGCGTTCAGTACCTTGGGTGGCGATATCGATTTGACCGGCAAAAGGACGCAACCAATTGGGGATCAGTTGAGCGGTGGTGCTGATGTTTTGTAGTTGGCCGGTGGGGGTATTGGTGGTGACGATGGTGAGGGTGCCATCGCGGGGGCTACCTGATTCATCGTAGGCATTGCGGGTGGTGATTGCGAGGGTATAACGAAAATTTGAGGCGTCGTCGCGTAATACAATTTGTTGGCCACTGGGGGGTGTGGTGCTACAACTACAGAGCCACACCACCCAGCTGATGACGATGAGCAGATTGCGCAGTGGCGCGTTATACATCGTCGCGCATCCATTTGGTCATATAGATGATGTCGTCAAAGCCAAAGCCGTTGGCTTGGTAAAACGGGACGACTTGCTGGTTGGGACCAGTGATGAGCAGGTTGATTTTTTCGCAACCTTGGGCCTTGAGGCGAGCGGTGATAGTGGTGATGAGCAGACGTCCCAAGCCTTGTCCTTGGTAGTCGGGGTGGATGGCGAGGTGATTGATCCAGCCCCGCCGGCCGTCATCACTCCCTAGCACTGATCCGATGATGGTGCCATCAGGCGCACACAGTGCCAGTGCCAAATTTCCCGATACGCCGATATGGCGGCGAAGCCCGGTAATCGTGTCGGTGGGACTGATTTTGAGGCCGGCCAAGCGCCAGAGCGCGATTAATGGTGACAAATCGCTGAGGGTGATGGGGAGTAGCGTCATGCCGTTGGCAAGCAATTCGGTATGACGTTGGGGCTCATAGACGCCCACCACTTGGAGCCAATGGGGGTGATCGTGGGGATTGGTGCGGATGTCCATGCCGACGGCCCGCATGACTCCTTGTGAAGCGATGTTGTCGTGTTCCGTTGTCGCAATAATGCGCCGGAGCCCGAGGGTGCCAACGGCGTAGTCGATCATCATGCGGGCGGCTTCGCTGGCATAGCCGTGGCGGCGTTGGGCGGGGATAATGGTCCAAAACAAGCCCACTTCGGCATGACTATAGCCGTCGTTGTGACCAATACCCACCAACCCATATTGATCGATACACGGCACGAAGCCGATGGCACCGATGACTTGTTGGCTGGCGGTATCGACGATGGCACGCTCGCCGTAGGGGGGCTGGTCGAGGTTGGCGAGTTGCTGTTCGTTGGCGATGATATAGTTCAGCCAGGTTTGGCGTTTGACGATTGCCTCTGGTGTGGCGGCTGTACGGTCGCTGTAGCCGATGTCAAACACGGCGACCGCCGCATCGAGATCGCTGGCAGTAAACGCACGGATGGTCAGGCGTGATGAGGTAAGGGGTGGCATCAAACGCATTTGGGTATCCTTTTTGGAAGAGACGAGTTAGGCCATCACCTTGGCAACTTGGCCGAGGGCCACGAGACCGGGATGATCGGCGGTGCTGGGGGCTTCGTCGAGCGACTGCACGAAGCAGGCCACCACGATGTGACTGCCGTCGGGGCGAGTGATGATGCCACAGTCGTTGCGCAAATCATCGTCGCTACCGGTTTTGCCGGCATAGTGCCAGTCACGGGGGAGTCCACGGGGTAATCCTGCGCGGTCTTGCAGGCCAGCGAGGGTCTCGCGGATAAAATGATTGGTTGTACTGTTGCCGATCTCGCCCCGCACAATGGCGGTGAGTAATTGCACAATATCGCGGGGGCTGGTCACACCGAGTCCCCAGGGCAGACAGTCAGGGGTGTTGGGTGCAAAGACTTTGCGGTTGAGGCGAGTCTGGGTTAACCCGAGTGATTGAATGCGTTGATTGATTGTATCGATTCCCAGTAAATCAATCAATAAATTGGTTGCCGTATTGTCAGAAATAACCATCATTAATACGGCTAAATCACGCAGTGTGGGTTGTAAGCCAGCATTGAGGAGTTTGAGGACGCCGGCACCTGGGGTATGGTCACTGTCACTGAGGGTGAGTCGTTGATCCCACGACAGCGCGCCACTTTCGACCAGTAAGGCCAGGTGCACAAAAATAGGTAATTTGATAACACTGGCGGTTTTGACTTGGCGTTCGGCGTTGTAGCCGGTGGCAGGCATGCCATCGAGGGGTTGCCAGAGTAACGAGATGGCCGCTCTGTGGTGCGCTTCGATGGAGCGAATCGTTGGCATTGGTTCCCCCTTTACAATAGCGAAACGGATGTGACACAGCGCGCCATGGCGCGCTGTGTCACATCCGTCTGGCAATTAATATGAACGTGCAAATACGACAAAGGTTTTGGCAGGACGTCCGGTATAGATGCAGGTGCCGCCACCTTGGGGTTGGTCAATGGGGATACAGCGAATGGTGGCACGGGTTTCGTCTTGGATGCGTTTTTCATCTTCGTTCGAGCCATCCCACCAGCAATAGGCAAAGCCGGTTTCGATTTGGGCTTTGAGTTCGTCGTAGCTGGTGACGGTTTTGCTCCGATCGGCCCGGAAGGCCAGGGCCCGTTCGTAGAGTGCCGTTTGGATGTCGGCCAGCAGTGTGACGATGCGCTCGGTGAGCCCCTCTTGCGTCACAAAGCTTTTGCCGTCACGGCCGGGGATGTCACGGCGGGCTAGGGCGACGGTACCTTTGTCGACATCTTTGGGGCCGACTTCGATGCGCACGGGCACCCCTTTGACTTCCCATTCGTTGAATTTGAAGCCTGGTGAGAGGTGTTCACGCTCGTCGATTTTGAAGCGAATCTGGCCCTTCCAACCGGTGGTGATGCGTTTGACCGCGTCCATGACGACGGCTTTTTCGGCGTCGTTTTTGAAAATAGGCACAACCACCACTTGGACGGGGGCGAGACGAGGCGGCACGATCAGTCCGTCGTCGTCGCTATGGGCCATGATGAGGGCGCCGATGAGGCGGGTGCTGACGCCCCAGCTGGTGGTCCAGGCGTGTTGGACGGTGTTGTTGTGGTCGGTATAGGTGATGTCAAAGGCTTTGGCGAAGTTTTGGCCAAGGTTGTGTGACGTGCCCGCTTGCAGGGCGCGACCATCTTGCATCATGGCCTCGATGCAGTACGAGCGCAACGCGCCGGGGAACTTTTCTTTTTCGGTTTTGAGACCACGGATGACGGGTAATGCCATCTCTTTTTCGACAAAGTCGGCATAGACGTCGTGCAGAATCATCAGGGTTTCGGCTTCGGCTTCGGCTTCACTGGCGTGGACGGTATGCCCTTCTTGCCAGAGGAATTCGGCCGTGCGCAAAAACGGGCGGGTGCGCATTTCCCAGCGCATGACGTTGGCCCATTGATTGATGAGGATGGGCAAATCGCGGTAGCTACGCACCCATTTGGCATAAAAGTAGCCAATGATGGTTTCGGAGGTAGGGCGAATCACATAGGGTTCGGTCAGCTTTTCGCCACCGGCATGGGTGACTTCGGCCACTTCGGGGGCAAAGCCCTCGACGTGCTCGGCTTCTTTCATCAAAAAGCTTTTGGGGATGAGCAAAGGGAAGTAGGCGTTGACGTGGCCGGTTTCTTTGATGCGGGCATCGAGGCCAGATTGGATGTGTTCCCATATGGCATAGCCGGTCGGTTTGAAGACGATACAACCGCGGACGACTTCGGCGTAATCGGCTAAATCGGCTTCGCGCACGATGTCGAGGTACCACTGGGCATAATCTTTGGCACGAGCGATAATTCCTTCTTTAGCCATGAGTGTGCTGTCCTTCGTAAAAAATTGTTGTTGATATTGTAACACTTGTAGCGCTGTCGCATGTTGCGTCTCTTCACCTGTTCCGTGTATTGGTATCGCAGAAATGCAATTACAATGGTGACACACAGATGTGCATTTGAAAGGAAAGACGCCGATGTCAACACCATTTGTATTGCCATTATGGCCTGCGGGAACGATTGCGGTGCCGGCGGATGCCTTGCCCGAAAAAGAATTTGTGGGTGTGTCACAGGTCGGTACACCGTTTGGGCAGGTGCGTAATGTCACCACCCCCAGCATCATCGTCTATTTGCCAGACCCGGCGATTGCCACAGGGACGGCGGTGGTGGTTTGCCCAGGCGGTGGCTATCATATTTTGGCCATCGATCACGAAGGGCACGATGTGGCGCGCTGGCTCAATGCCCGTGGGATTGCGGCGATTATTTTGAAGTATCGCTTGTTGCCTACCCCCGCTGATGATGAAGAACATGCCGCCTACCTGAGTGCCAAGCTGTCAGACCCCCAAGAAATGCGGCGCTTGGCGGCAGCCCATGACCCGGCCATGCGGGCCGATGCCCTCGAGGCGATTCGGGTGGTGCGCCGCAATGCCAGCGACTGGCGGATTAATGAGCAACGGGTGGGGATTATGGGCTTTTCGGCGGGTGGGCATGTCACCACCACGGCGATGCTGCACTATACGCCCGATAGTCGCCCCAACTTTGCGGCGCCGATTTATCCGGTCTGGTTCGAAGAAATCGTTCCCCCCGCCGATGCGCCCCCCATGTTTATCGCCCTGGCCAACGATGACGAATTCGGTGCCATTATTTTGGACAGTGTGGCGAATCTGACCAAGGCTTGGCAAGTGGCGCAAGTGCCCGTCGAAGTGCACGCCTATGCCGGTGGTGGGCATGGCTTTGGCATGATGACGCGCCATCTGCCCTGTGATTATTGGATTGATCGTTGGTATGAATGGCTGGTGTCACAAGGCTTCCAGCCAGCCTAGGAGTGGTGCCGATGCGTCGTCGTCAATTATTCCAATTAGCCGGTGCCACGCTGGTGGCAGCCTGTGGCGTGCTGCCCGTGGCTCCCATCACCCTGCAGATCGTGACGGCACCGCCGTACATACAACACACCATCCTCGAGGTCGTACTGACGCTGCGTGAGCCGATTGCGGCTAATTACGACATCGTAGCGACGGATCTCTGGGTCGAGGCGCAGTGTGGCACCACGCGGTTACGGGTGCCTGCGTTTTGGTATCAAGATTTTGATCCGCAAACGCTGGCACCCACCGGCACCCCAGGCTGGCGCGCCCGTTGTTTTTTGACCACACATGGTGATTGGCAATTGATTGCGCGGCATGGTACAGACCAAAGTGCGCCACTCGTGGTGTCTGTGGCAGTCGCGACCGATAAGACCGGCATGGTACAGCTCGATGGCAACGGCTTCGCCTATGCCGATGGGGCACCGTTTGTACCAATCGGGGTCAATCTGGGCTGGGCGACGGGCCAAGGTGCCCAGGTCATCAGTGACTATACCCGCTGGCTGACAGAGCTCGCCACCAATGGGGGCAATGCCAGCCGGATTTGGATGGCGTCGTGGTCGTTTGGCCTCGAGTGGCGCGATACGCCCCTCGGCGATTACACCAATCGACTGCGCCAGGCCTGGTTGCTCGATCAGGTGCTCGCATTGGCAGCCGCCCGCGGGGTGCGGGTGATGCTGTCGCTGCTCAATCACGGCGCCTTTAGCACGACTACTAACCCCGAATGGGATGCAAATCCCTATAACCAGGCCAATGGTGGCCCATTGACCGACCCGGCCCAATTTGTGACCGATGCCACGGCGCGCCGTTGGTTTGCCCAACGGGTGCGTTATATCGGGGCGCGCTATTCGGCTTCGCCGGCGCTGTGGTGCTGGGAATGGTGGAACGAAATCAACTGGACGCCCATCCAAGATCGCGATTTGACGCCGTGGCTGGGCGAAATGCAGGCAGTCATGCACGAGGTCGACCCCTATGCCCACCCCATTACCAGTAGTTGGGCCAGTGTGGGGGCGACAAGTTTGTGGGATGCGCCGACGCTGGCGATCATGCAACACCACCTCTATAGTAGTGATGATGTGGTGCGGAGCCTCAACACCGCCCAGATCCCAATCCGCGCATTGCTTGCACACAAACCGCTGTTGCTCAGCGAAGTGGGCCTCGATGCGGGTGGTGCCAAAGCCCCAGACGGGGTGGAATATGTGCATTTACATAATACGGTGTGGGCGCCGCTGATGATGGGTTATGCCAGCACTGGGATGTATTGGTGGTGGGATAGTTGGTTTGACCCACAACAGCATTGGACGGTCTTTGCGGGTATCAAGGAATTTTTGGCCGGCATACGCGTGGCAGGGATGCACAACGTCAATACCACATGTAGTGGCAATGCAATTGCCCGGGGTATGCATGACGACACCCAGGCCGTGATTTGGGTGCGCCATGCTCACTATACCGCGCAAAAAGCAATGCAGGCATACATGCAAACGTCACACCCTCCCGCAGATTGGCACTACGTACCACCTGCGTTGCCCCGGCAAACCCTGACACTCAAAGGGTTGCGGGATGGGCAGTATGCCGTGACGTGGTTTGACCCACAGACCGCAACCTGGGGGGCGACGGCGGCGACGACCGTGGCGAATGGGACCACCCAAATCGATGTACCCCCATTGACGATCGATATGGCGGTGCGCCTCGTGCGGCAGTAGATTTTTGCAACATCACACCGTTGATGAGCGTATGATGAACGTTATTATGCAGAAAAAAGGAACGCACAATGGCGACGATTGATCAGACACATTTGGTTGAATACCTCGACGACATGACGAGCCGCTTGGGCGTGACCTTTGCGGCGGTATCGGTATTGACTGAAGTAGGGTTTGATGAAGAAAATTGTACTGTCACGGCACGTGGTGAATTACGGGCGATGAGTGGCACCGAAATCAATCGCAATGTGCAAATCGTGGTATCCGTCTATGACACGCAAAAACGGGTGATTGGTACGAGTAGTACCACGGTCAATGCCGATGAGTTTTATCGGTTTGAAGCCTTTGAAGTGGGCATATCGGTGCCGTTGGCTGCTGATAATGTCCAAGTGGTGCGGATTTATACCAAAAAATGGTAAGTGTGGTACATGAGGAGACATGAATGGTGTTTACGACAGAATATGGTTTGATTTTGTTGGGTGCAATTACCGGCGTGGCCTTGAGTGCCGCCGTCGGTTTTCGGATTTTTGTGCCGTTTTTGGTGGCTGGTATCGCCGTCAAATTGGGGGCACTGCACGTCGCCCCTGATTTTGCCTGGCTATCGAGTTGGCCGGCCTTGGCGGTGTTTGTGGTGGCGAGTGTCACCGAAGTGCTGGCCTACTACATTCCCGTGGTCGACCACGCCTTGGACGTGATTGGCTCGCCGGCGGCGGTGATTGCCGGTACGCTGTTGACCGCCTCGATGGTGGTGGGCATGGACGAATGGTTGCGCTGGTCGCTGGCGATTATTGCCGGCGGTGGGATTGCTGGTTCGTTGCATGTTGGTAAATCGTTGGTGCGGGGTGTATCGACTGCCACGACTGCTGGGTTGGGTAATCCGATTATGGCCACCGGTGAAATATTTGGGTCGCTGACGACCTCTATCCTGGCCTTGATTGTGCCCGTCGCCATGGTGGTGATTGCGGCGGTATCGTTGATTGTGGTGCTGTGGTTGCTGGTGCGCCGCCGCCAACGCCAGGCGTTGGCATGAGCACGCAGCGGTTGTATCTGCACGACGACCAATGTGTGGCAACCACTGCCACCGTGCAGGCGGTGGCAGATGGGGCATTTACGGTTGATCAGAGCCCTTTTTTTGTGGGGGGTGGTGGTCAACCGTGTGACGTTGGTACCGTAGATGGCGTAGTAATTAGCGGTGTATCAGTAGACGCCGCTGATTGGGTCTGGCACCAGAGCGTTGCGGCGGTGGAGGTGGGCCAACAAGTCGAACTGTTGGTCGATGCCCCGCGGCGGGCTATCTTGTCGCGCTATCATACTGCTTTGCACGTGCTCAATACCTTGGCGATGGTACATTACCAAGCCTGGATTACTGGCGCACAGATGACCACTGACTATGCCCGCATCGACTTTGCCATGCCGTGGCTCGACCCGGTGGTGCTGGCCGACCTTGAGTTGCGTATGAACGAGACCCTGGCAGCCAATCATGCCGTGCGGGCCTATACCATGCCTCCCGAGGAATTCGCCCAGCGCCCCGATTTGATCCGCACCTTGAATGTCAAGCCCCCCGTGTACCACGGAGTGGTGCGGATTGTCGAAATCGTCGGCTTTGATGGTCAAGCCTGTGGCGGCACCCATGTGCGCCACACGCGCGAGGTGGGCGCCTGTACGATTTTTAAAAGCGAAAACAAAGGCAAACAAAACAAACGCCTCTACGTGCGCTTTGCGGATTAGTTCCGTATAATGGCGTGATTGATGGTTGAGTGAATGAGGTTTTATGGAAATCACGCGTAATGGCACGAGTAGGGGCGAATAAAAGGCGAATTTATTCGCCTCAATTCGCCCGTACGGGTTTTTCAGAAAGAAGGAAAAAACAATGGAATACACCAAATTAGGCAACACCGGCATGGACGTATCGCGGATTTGTTTGGGGTGCATGGGCTTTGGCGATGCCGACGGCTGGATCCACAAATGGGCCCTCAACGAAGCAGACAGTCGCCCCATCATCAAAAAAGCCTTGGATTTGGGAATTAACTTCTTTGATACCGCCAACATTTATTCGCTGGGCAAAAGCGAGGAATTTGTTGGGCGGGCCTTGAACGAGTATGCCAATCGTGACGAAATCGTGGTGGCCACCAAAATCCACGGCAAAATGCATCAAGGCCCTAACGGGGGCGGCTTGTCACGCAAGGCAATTTTGAGCGAAATCGACAAAAGTCTGACCCGGCTGGGGATGGACTACGTTGACCTCTACATCATTCATCGCTGGGACTACAGCACGCCCATCGAAGAGACGATGGAGGCCTTGAACGACGTGGTGCGCGCCGGCAAAACTCGCTATATTGGCGCGAGTGCGATGTATGCCTGGCAATTCCAGAAAGCCTTGTTTACGTCGGAAAAACATGGGTGGGCGCGCTTTGTGTCGATGCAAAACCACCTCAACTTGATTTATCGTGAAGAAGATCGCGAAATGATGCCGTTGTGTCGCGACGCCAAAATCGCGGTGACCCCCTATAGCCCGTTGGCGGCAGGGCGCCTGACCCGCGATTGGTCGGCAGAGAGTTCGCTCCGCGCCCAGACTGACCAGACCGCCAAAAGCAAATACGATTCGACGGCCGACGCCGACAAATTGATTGTCGAGCGGGTCGCAGAATTGGCCACCAAATACGCCGTGACCCGCACGCACATTGCCTTGGCGTGGTTGTTGCAGAAGCAACCGGTGGCTGCCCCGATTATCGGTGCCACCAAAATCGCCCATCTCGATGAGGCGGTGGGAGCCTTGCAGGTTAATCTGACCAGTGCTGACGTGGCTTATCTCGAAGAGCCCTATGTACCCCATCGGGTGGTAGGCGCCATCTAAATCGACGGCGATTTGCTACGCGCATGGATGGATGGGGGCGGATGGGTAGGGGCGAATAAAAGGCGAATTTATTCGCCTCAATTCGCCCGTACGGGGCGCACAGAAGATGGTGCGATTCACCTTCGCGCCCGTTATTTTTTTGATGAAAAAGCGAGCAGGTGGGCGGTGAATGGGCGCACGGGAGGATGGTACGATTCACCACCGCGCCGGTTATTTTTCCAAAAAACGTGATTGATAGGCAGGCAAGGGGAGCATGCAACGTTCGGATTTGCCAAACCAGCGGTAGCGATTGCGGGCCACAAAATAGTAAACGGCATTGCGGATGAATCTCGGTACGATGCGCAACGGCGCGAGCCAGGGCCACGGCCAGGCCAGTTGCGTGCAGAGGAGCAGGGCGGCGTCGCTGGCGGTATAGGCGCTACCGGCGTGGATGAAGACGATGGTTGAGAGGGCGCTGGTGTCGATGCCGTGTTGCGCTGCCAAGGCTTGGCCAGTCGCGGATTGGAGAGAGGCAAAGTGGATGTTGGCGTGGGGGTCGCGGGGAATAATCCAGCGCACCACCCCGCTACACAGATTACAGACGCCATCAAACAGCAAGATGCTGGGCATGAATACCTCCGTGAGTGGGTAATGCTACGAAACCCCCCTCCACGCCGAGCGTGAAGGGGGGTAGGGTGGTGGATTATTCGACAACGTCGTCGTATTCGGCCATCAGGTCGTGCCATTCGCCGATGAGTTCATCGCGGCGAGCGGCATAGTAGATGTGATCGACGCCCTCTTCATCGCGGAAGATGAGATCGACTTGGCGGCGCATCGGGCGCATATAGCCGATATTGCCCCACCAGCGGATGTTTTCTTCGTTGATGGCTTGGTCGGCGAGGTGCATACGGGCAGCATATTGGCGGATGCTGCCTTCTTCGATGTCGTTCATGCGCCAAGGGTGTGGGCTGACTTCATCGTTGCGCAAATTGCGGAATATGAAGCGGCGTTCGCTTTGATCGTCTTGGACGGTTTCGACCACTTCGATGCCGGTGCGTGGTTTCTTGACTTGAATCAAATCGAGCCAAGCTTGGTTGAGTTGGTCGCGGGTGACGCCATGATATTCTTGGATTTCGAAGGCTTCGTTGCCTTCGGCATCGTCGGTAGTTTTGTTTTTGAGGAGCAAATCAAAGCGCGGCTTGTTTTCTTCGTCACGCCAAATACGGGTGATAGCCCCGCGGCCACGCCAGCGTGGTTTGCGGTCGCCTTGGAATGGGGGGAATTGCATCGCCGGCATACTCGACGTATAGGCCGACGTTTGGGCAGTAATAGCAGGTGCGGCTGTCGTTGTGGCCGCAGTGGGGTTTTCGTCATCAAAAGTAACGGTATCGACAGGCAATTGGGGTGCATAAGTATTGATGAGTTGTTGCCATTGGATACCAAGACCCCAATCAGAGACACCATAGAAAATATGGTCAATCACGCCGCTACTATCGCGGTGGACCAAATCGTATTTGGGGCGACCGCCTTGGACGTAGGTGCGCCACAAGCCGATTTGATTGGTCCATTTGATGGTATCGAGGCTTTCGCTGCCATCACGGAGTTTTTCGTGTTGCTCGATGGCATAGCTCCACAAACCTTGGGCGCGGTCTCGGGTGACGCCGGCGGTGGTACGCAAATCACGCACTTCGTAATGCCAAATCCCCGCGCGGCGTTGGGCGGATACCACCGACACGCCACTGCGGGGCAGGTCGAGGTCGCTACCATCGCCACCGGGGTTTTGACAGAGCTGGCGAATTTCGAGTGGAGTGGCGGCTTGGGTTTGGCCGTCACGGCGCACCATGATGCGTCCATCGCGGAGCACATAGGGTGGTTGCTCGCTTGTGCTAGGACGAATCTCGACGCGCAACAACTCATCGGCGTCGATTTGAAGCGACTCGCTGGTAATTTGCGGGGCAGGTGACAACAGCTCGACTGCTTTATTGACAGCGACGAGGGCTTTTTCGCGTTGCTTGAGCCCGACAATCTGCCCTTGCTCGCTGCCGAGCAACATCACGCCACCACCGGCATTGGCCAAGGCGGCGATGTGTGGTGCCAAATCAGCACTTTTGGCTTCGGGGAGCTGCACAATGTGATTGTCGTTGCTGGCTTGGAGCAACTGGTCGATGGCCCAGCGCCGAATGGGAGTATTGATAAAACTAATCGCGCTGTGTTGGTGCGCAAGCACCACATCACGCAAGGCAGCGAATGTAGGAGTGGCGAGAGTTATTTCGCTAAATGCCGCGCCGATGGCATCGAGTGTCGTGGCGCCCGACCCTCCGAGTATACAAATTTCATCGATTGCCGGATGTTGATGATCGATTGCGTGCAGTTGCCCAGCGGCAATCAACGATTGTACCAAGGCAATCTGGACATCATCGCTCGGATGAGCGATGGCGATACCGCCGGCGGCATGCACCAAGGCACATACGGCGCTGGCAGGCATTTGGCTTTGGCCGGTGGGTGATTCGCCACCGAGATGTTGCAGGATGGTGATGATGCTGGTGGTGGCAGTGTCGGCAGCAAAAATCGCACTAAAGAGTACTGATTCACTACTGATTACCGAAAATCCCGGCAGAATCATGGTGCGAGCCCGGAGCTCGCGATGGAGCGCTAAGCGTATTTGGTCTTGGGCGTTGAGAATGCCGGCTTTTTCGAGTAATACTAACTTCTCGAGGTCGCGCTGGAGGGATTCGAATCCTTTAAGCGTGCCTAAATCAGTCATGGCAATCATGTCTAATGCGGCATTGGCTGCAGCCTGGAGCAATTCGAGGTGCTCACTGTCATCACGTTGTTGATAGCGCACATAGGGATCGATGCGCAATACAATACTGCCGTGGCTGCTGGTACTAGGGGACAAATTCATTGACGTACTCCGATATTTCAGTTTTTGCCTTTTGCAAATAGAACGCTTTGTATCACTACATCAAAATAAACGGTACACAATCGTACCGGATTCGGTAAAAAACTTGATTGCACACGAAAATATAAATGTACAACCATACACACAGACACTATACGAGAAATAGTAATTCTTTGCAAATAAGAATAGTTTTGTTTTCATAAGAAAACTATCTTGTATCATGACAAATCGTACTATCGTTATCGTATTGGCACAAATGCGCTAAAACCGTCATAATAGTAGTCACATGATGTTTACTTATCTTGTATATATGCGAGGTTGCCATGACAAATCCCACCCCCGAAACAATTGACGGATTGACGTATCTGCCTGACCCTACCTATCCGTATCCTTTTGATGTTGCGGTACCACCACATTTTTGGATGACTGAGCAGACGGGGCGTCTCGCCCTCGCCATGGAGTCTTATTTCCAAGGCGAAACCATGATCGCCAGTAATCGTGCCGTGATTTTGAGTTATTTGCGGCAATTTGTGGGACGGGCCTTGTTGTTACCTGGTATCAAACGCGACCCTTTGTTGCAATCACTCGAACGCCTGCGCTCGCGCCACGATTTTGAACAATTCGCCGACGAATTAGCCGCTGTTGGCATAGAACCCTTTTAAGAAGTAGGAAGTGTGAAGTTGGAAGTGTGAAGTAGAGACGCAGCCTGCTGCGTCTGCGTCTTCCCCATCGCAGCCTGCTGCGTCTTCCCTATCTTTTCACCATATTTTATCCAGCCTACAAATTCGATTTGACATAGGCTATAGTTGTAGCGTACTATTAGCATGTTGGAATGACGGGGCGTAGCGCAGCCTGGTAGCGCACATGAATGGGGTTCATGAGGCCGGAGGTTCAAATCCTCTCGCCCCGACCAACAAACGCTCATTATGAGCACCCAAGACGTCGACCAGAGAAGGTCGACGTTTTTCGTACATTGTATTGATGCGAGGTATTATGGTACGACGATTGGTAGTAATAATTGTCTGTTTAAGTATGTGGCTTAGCAGTACGCCAAATCTTGTGCAGGCCAAAACTGACGAGCCACGGTGCTTTAGTGAAACCGGCTATTGCATCACTGGGCGGATTCGTAGTTATTGGGAAGGCCAAGGTGGCTTGCGCGTCTTCGGCTTGCCGATTGGTCCGCAGGTCGATGTCCCCATCGAAGGCAAAACCTTGACGGTACAACGCTTTGAGCGCAACCGTCTCGAGCTCCACCCCGAAAACAAAGCACCGTATGATGTGTTGTTGGGGCGGCTCGGTGCTGATCGCTTGAAGCAACAAGTGCGTGACTGGTTTACCTTCCCCAAAACAGATAGTGGCAAAAATTGCCGGACCTTTACCGAAACGGGCCACACCGTGTGTGGGCGGTTTCTGACGACATGGCGGCGCTATGGACTGAACCTCGATAGCAAAGATGCCGTGTCTGAAAACGAAAGCCTAGCACTGTTTGGTTTGCCCGTGTCTGATATCATCACGGAGCGGTTGAGTGATGGTAAAGAATACCAAGTGCAATGGTTTGAACGGGCGCGTTTTGAGTTGCATCCCGAAAACAGTGATCCATATGATGTGTTGTTTGGCTTGTTAGGCAACGAAATGCGTGACTTTGTGCCACCCCAAACGCCGGCAGATCTCCCCATCCTTGGGTTGCCAAGTGGTACTGTCGAAGAAGCAGTGCGGGTGCTTGCGCCCCGAGCCGTCAACAATGGCTATAGCTACGATGACGTGCGCGCCATCGTACAAGCCTATGAGAAGGTAGGCTCGAGTGTTGGCGTCGATTGGTTCCTTGTGATTGCGCAAATGGCTCATGAAACTGGCTTCTTGACGAGTTTTTGGTCTGCGCGTCCCCAACAAAACCCGGCAGGTTTGGGTGTGGAAGGCAAGTCGTCGACCACCAACCCCAATGATCCGAGTTGGGTGTTTAATCCGCAACGGAACTTATGGGAAAAGGGCCTGAGCTTCCCCACCTGGAGTGATGATGCGATTCCTGCGCATATTGGGCGCTTGCTGGCCTATGCCTTGCGTGATGATCAAGCCACGCCGGCGCAAAAAGCAATGATCGATAAAGCATTGGCGTATCGGGCGCTTCCTAGTACGATGCGTGGCATTGCCCCAACTATTGTTGGGCTGAATGGGCGCTGGGCTTACCCTGGCACGACCTATGGCCAACGGATTTTGGATGTCATGATGCGATTGCGCCAATTACCGTAATCTATGGGTTTTGGTGAGTTTTACGCCCCGAAGTGCCGTAGCACTTCGGGGCGTCGGTGTTATTACACCTGATTTTCATGAAAAAATAATGAAAATAATTGATACTGTTGTTGATTTGTA
The DNA here is from genome assembly GCA_947450095.1 of Roseiflexaceae bacterium. Lineage (GTDB taxonomy): Bacteria > Chloroflexota > Chloroflexia > Chloroflexales > Roseiflexaceae > UBA965. The sequence goes on along the minus strand of CANFUF010000030.1, from coordinate 605 downwards.
AATAACTACATTTTATAGTATTGATTTATATGACAAATCGTGGTAGTATATTTTTAGATGTCATCAAATTGTAATTTAATGCTAATAGGAATCTCAGAGATCGAGGTAGGGATCGGTAGTAGGGCAAAAGAGGTCATGATGAATGAAATGACGTTGCAGAGTGCATATGAACTTATGCGTGAAGCGGTAGGGAGTGGCGAACACGAGCGTTTAGCAGGGATAGCGCGGCACGTGCTGAGTGTCTTCCCCCAAAACCTCAAAGCCAAGTTGTATTTGGGTGAGGCGTTGATTGCCGGAAACGCATTGGCGGAAGCCCGTGAGTTGTTTGAAGAGGTATGTGACAGTGACCCCGAGAACATTGTGGCGCAGGTTGGCTTGAGCACCGTTGCCGAACGTGAAGGTGACTTGGCAGCTGCGACAAAGTATCTCGAACGGGCCATGGAAATTCGTCCTGATATGGGGGAATTACGGCCACGCTTATTGAATTTGTATCAACGTACAGCGCGCCACGATGTCTATTTGCATCTGAGTCGGTCGGGGTTGGCGCGTTTGTTTATGCGCTCGCATGCATATAGTCAGGCTATCCCTGAATTTCATCAAATGGC
>CANFUF010000029.1 GCA_947450095.1 Roseiflexaceae bacterium | reverse complement strand
TTGAAAAAAACGCACATCGGCAGCGGTGAAGTAGCAATTTATGAGATCAACGAAGCCTTTGCGGCCCAAGCAGCTGCGGTGACGCAAGAATTGGGTCTTGATCCGGCTACAGTCAACCCTAATGGCAGTGGCATTTCACTGGGACATCCATTAGGGGCTTCGGGGGCTATTTTGTCCGTCAAAGCCATCTACGAGTTGCAGCGTACCCAGCAACACTACGCAGTGACGTCGTTGTGTATTGGTGGTGGCCAAGGGATTGCGGCCATGTGGGCGCGCGAGTAGTTTCGGGCACAAAAAATCCCCCCGTGGTGCACCTATTGCACCACGGGGGGATTTGGTGTATTTAGGCGTTGAAGTGATCGCCGATGAAGGCGGTCAAGTCGGCAACGCGGTTGGAGTAGCCGAATTCGTTGTCGTACCATGCGATGACTTTGAACAAGTTGTCGCCGAGGCCGAGGGTCAACGGCAAGTCGACGGTGCTCGAGAACGATGAACCAAGGAAGTCGCTCGAAACGAGCTCTTCGTTGGTGACGCCCAAGATGCCTTCGAGTTCTTCGCTGGAAGCGGCGGTGGTGAAGGCCTTGTTGATTTCTTCGACGGTGGTGCCCTTGTTGAGCTCAACCACGAAGTCTACCATCGAGACGGTCGACACGGGTACGCGCACGGCGAAGCCAGTGAACTTGCCTTTGAGTTCGGGGATGACCAAGGCCACGGCTTGGGCAGCACCGGTGGTGGTGGGGACCATGTTCATGGCGGCAGCGCGGGCACGGCGCAAATCGGCGTGCACGTTGTCCTGCAAGTTTTGGTCCATGGTGTAGGAGTGGATGGTGGTCATCATACCGCGCTTGATACCAAACTTGTCGTTGAGGACTTTGGCCACAGGTGCCAAACAGTTGGTGGTACATGAGGCGTTGGAAATGATGTTGTGGAGATCGTGATCGTATTTGGTGTCATTGACGCCCAAACAAATCGTGATGTCTTCACCTTTGGCGGGGGCGCTGATGATAACTTTCTTGGCGCCGGCTTGGATGTGGGCTTTGGCTTTTTCAGCTTCGGTGAAGCGGCCGGTTGATTCGATTACAATATCGACGCCGAGCTTGCCCCATGGCAATTGGGCGGGGTCACGTTCGGCGAGGACTTGGAGCTTGATTTCGCGCTCGTTGCCTTCTTCGTCGTAGTAGGTGATTTCGATGACTTGGCCGTTGGCTTTGATGTCACCGTCAAACGCACCGTAGTTGGTGTCGTATTTGAGCAGGTGAGCCAAGGTAGCAACATTGGACAAGTCGTTTACTGCAACGATTTCGAGGTCGTCACCGTAGTTGGCCAACATGGCCTTGAAGGTTTGGCGCCCGATGCGTCCGAAGCCATTGATTGCAACACGTGCCATTGTGTGATTACTCCTGTTTACAGACATACAACAATATTAATTCACTTCGCGTCGGCTGTGCGTCGTTGCTCAGAAAGCCGTACCGCCAGCGGTGCAGCTTATATTCCGTCCACGTTCCGCGCAGATTATACCACACCAATGACCATTGTACGAAATCACGCCCCGATGGGGCTAACGCATGACGCCCCGACCAGGGCGATGCCCCGGTCTCATGCATCTCGCCCCTTCAGGGCTAACGGGGTTCACACATGTCGACCAGGGCGATGCCCCGGTCTCATGCATCTCGCCCTTTCAGGGCTAACGGGGTTCACACATGTCGACCAGGGCGATGCCCCGGTCTCATGCATCTCGCCCCTTCAGGGCGACGCCCCGGGCTAACGCATGTCGCCCCTTCAGGGCGACGTCCCGCAGCGACGCCACGGGCTATCACATTAGGGCGACGCCACGGGCTTCATTTGGTGCTACAATACTTGAAATTGTAATCTCTAAATCGCGTTGGTGTGTGAAAGGTGGACGCTTATGGATATCGTAATAAGCGTATTGGCGGTGTTGGCGCTTTTTGCTGGCGTGGCGCTTGGGACGTTTCGCCACCGCATTTATGGCGTCTGGTCGTTTTTTGGGATATTGTTGGCCATGACCGTGGCCAATGCGGCTGGTTCGTTGTTTGGCACGTACCTCACCTCTGCGGTGAATGGGGACATTGTAACAGTGACGGTATTGGTGCAAATCACCTTGGTGGTGGTAATTGCGTTGTTGGTCAGTTATTACTGCGACAACTTGATTCCAATTTCCCCCGACCCCAAAACGCGCACAGATAACATATACGCCGGGTTATTTGGCTTTGTGAACGCCTATTTGATTGTTGCTTCAATCCTTGGATATCTCAAAGCTATTCCGAATCCAGATCCAAAAATCGCTACCAATGTTTTTTCTAATAGCTTTAATGAATGGCTGTTTCATCTTCTCCCATGGGTGATTTTGGCCACATTCCTGTATGTTATTGGTTGGGCTTCCGTGCGCAAAATCAGAGAAGCGATCAGTATGCTTAAAGCGAGTATGCAGAAAACACCTGCCCAATCGACATCGAGCACGACTGGTTCTTTGTCGACGTCATCAACATATAGTGCGCCGGCAGCTCCGAGTTGGCAACAACCTTCATCAAGCTATTCTTCGGGATATCAATCAAGTAGTGTGGTCACCCCAGTGGCGCCGCCCGCCGTTGCCGCAGCACCGGCTGAGCCCAAACCAAGTGTTTTTGGGCGGTTGTTTGGGGGCTTTGGGCGCAAAGAAGAAGAACCCGTGGCTCCCCCACCCCCAGCCAATCCGTCATCAACAGGCTATGGCAGCTATGGCTTGGGCAACAACACGGGATATGGGTCGTCAAGCACAGGCTACCAGTCACCCATGAGTAATCCCAGTGGCGCCACCCCACCCTATGGCATAAATACTGGGTCGATTGCAGGGGCGAATCCCAGTTATGGCACACCAGCCCCGGCACCCTATCAATCACCAGCACAGCCGAGTTTTGGTGGGTATAACGCATCGTCATACACCCCGCCACCTCCACCTCCGGCACCATCATACACGGCGAGTGGTTTTGGGCAGCCGAGTGCCCCAAGTAGTGGCTACCAGCCACCATTTGGTACGCCTACCCCTGCGAGTGGATTTACCCCACCTAATCCTTATGGCACAAATGCAAACTATGGTCATCAAGATGAAGAAGATGATTATACAGAACAATCTTCGTTTGATGAGGATAACGATCAAGACGACGATAATGATGGATACGGCGGGTATAACGGATCAAACCAACCTCCTCCGTATCGTGGTTAATGTATAACAAAACGGCGGTCGTCACTAGTGACGACCGCCGTTTTTTGTGGAAAATTACGTTTAGAACGAAATTGCTTGATCTTGGAGCACCGTGTTGGGCCACAGGCGCAAGCCGTGGGCTAGCTGGTTGTGGCTGCCAATCTGACAATCGTCGCTGACGATGACCCCGCGTAGGAGCTTGGTTTCGGCGCCAATCTGGTTGCGGTTACCAACGACGGCATGGTCAAGGGTGCACTTCTCGCCAATCTGGTTGTGTTGCCAAATCACACTGGCGGTAAGCGTGCTGTGGGCGCCGATGTGGCTACCATTACCGATAACCGTAGGGCCGACGATAGTAACACCCGCCCCAATGGTGACCCCAGCACCAATCACGACGGTACCATGGATCTGAGTGTCGCTGGGGACGGTGGTGTCGGCAGCTACCCACAAGTCGGGGCGAATCTGCTGACCAGGTAAGCCAAAGCGCACTTTGCCATTGAGGATGTCGTGGTGGACATCGAGGTAGGTTTGCGGTTTGCCAATATCGGTCCAATACGCATCACCCACAAAGCCATACATGGGGTGATTGTTTTGCAAGGCGGTGGGGAAAAGGCCTCGTTCGAACATGTAGTGTTGGCCGACGGGGGCATAATCGAGCAAATGGGGCTCGATGATGTACGTGCCCGCATTAATCATGTTGGTAGTGACTTCTTCGGGTTTGGGTTTTTCCAAAAAGCGGGTAATCCGCCCTTCAGCCGTGGTTTCGACCAACCCAAAGGCGGTAGGGTCTTCGACGGGGGTGAGGGCGATGGTGAGTTCGCTTTTTTGGGCGCGGTGGTAGCGCAACATGGCCTGCAAATCGAGGTCGGTCATCACATCGCCATTAAAGACAAAAGTGGTGTCATCGAGCATGTGAGCAATGTTTTTGACGGCGCCGGCAGTGCCACGTGGTTCGGGTTCTTCGATGATGTGGACTTTGATGCCGAGGCGTGAGCCATCGCCGAGGGAAGCGCGAAAGCGTTCGGCCAGGTATTGCACGGCCAGAATTGCTTCGTCGATGCCTTGGTCGCGCAGATTGGTGAGCATCCATTCGATGAAGGGCATGCCGACCAAGGGGAGCATCGGTTTGGGGGTATTGCAGGTCAACGGGCGCAGGCGCGTCCCGAGCCCACCAACGAGAATTACAGCTTTCATGCCTATGACTCCTTGATTGCCTGACGCCAATAGTCAAGCATATCGCTGAGGGTGGTATCGAGGGGGATTTGCGGTTGCCAGCCGGTGGCGTGGCGCAGGCGCCGGTTGTCACACACCACATCGGGTACATCGACGGGGCGCAAGCGGGCCGGGTCGACTTCGACCGTAATCGGTACGCGACTATGCGCCACGAGGCGCTCGAGGAGCTGGCCGATTTCGTGGGATTGCCCAGCCCCCACGTTGTAAGCCGCCCCGGCTTCACCATGGGTCAACAAGGCCTCGTAGGCGGCGGCCACATCACGCACATCGCTAATATCGCGGCGGGCCGACAGATTCCCCACCTTGAGGATCGGTGCTTGGCGACCAGCTTCGATACGGGCGATTTGGGCGGCAAAAGCCGACAAGGCATAGGCGTCGCTTTGGCGCGGGCCAATATGACTAAACAGCCGCAGGCGAATGGTACGCACTTTGTGCGACACAAACCACTGGTAGGCGGCCATATCGGCGGCGGCTTTGCTGACGCCGTAGGGGGTGACGGGGCGGAGCGGTTCGTCTTCGCTGATGGGCATGTGGTCGGCGGGGACATTACCGTAGATTTCGTTGCTGCCGGCAATGATGATCAACGGGTCGAGCTTGAGCTCGACGGCGTATTGCATCAAGGCCACACTGGGGAGCACGTTGTCGTGCATGGTGTTGACGGCATCGCCAAATGATTTGGCGACACTAGCTTGGGCAGCCAGGTGGATAATCGCATCAGGGGCGATGGCGGCCATGGCGGCACGCAGGGCTGCCTGGTCGCGCAAATCCATGCTGACCAGCTGGACATGACCATGGAGCTCGGGCAACGTTAATTGGCTGCCACGGGCGATGCCCCACACCTGATTGGTGGGGTTGGTGATGAGACGTTGGGCTAAATGCCCGCCGACAAATCCATTAATACCGGTCAGTAGAATTTTCATGATTGCTATTATACCGTGAAAATGCGGGGATATAAAATCGGAGAGACGCAATATGGTGCGTCTCTCCGATGGGTTGGTAGTATCCGATATGGGGACTATTCGTGGGGTTCGCGGGCGTAGATGCCAACGCCAGGGTCAGCGAGGGGCAACGACGGTGCGTTGGTGTTGGGCGCTGCCGAATCAATCACCGTCTCGCTGACGGGGAGTGGTGCGGGCGGCGGTGCCAAGGGCTCATTGACAAAGGGGTGGGTGGCTTCGACCCGTGCCAAGATGTCATTGACGTCGATGTCGGTTAATTCATTGCGCAAAATCAAAGCTTCGGCAATGGCAATTACGGCATCGCGGTTTTGATCAACCAAGTGCTTGACCTTGCGGAACTCTTCGGCCAGGATGGCTTCGACTTGCTTCTTCATGTCGCCGCCGCGCATTGCTTCGGGACCAAAAGCCAAGTACGAATAGAAGCTGGTGTCCATACCATAAGCACCGACCATGTAAGTGGCGATGCCGGTGGCTGAGGCGAGGTCGCCGGTGACGCCGCTCATCTGAATGCCGAGGAAGGATTCTTCGGCGGCCCGGCTGGCCAACGAAATCTGCAGGCGTTGCAAGAGTTCATCCTTGGACTGGGTGTAGATTTCCTCTTCGGGCTTCCAGGCAGCAAAGCCGAGGGCATTGCCGTGCCGGATGATGGTGACCTTGGTCAGGCGTTGCTTGCGCAATAGTTTGACCATGGCATAGGCGTGACCGGCTTCGTGGTAGGCCAAACGGCGGCGTTCTTCGTACGACATGCCGCGGATGGGCTGACGCAAGCCGTATTCATGCATTTCGCGAGCACGACTGAAGTCCCAGTAATTGATGGCTTGCCGATTGTCGAAGTGGGCATGGATGACCGCTTCGTTGATGACAAACTTAATTGCTACAGGGGTGTAGTGGATGGTGTCTGACATCATGCGATCCATCGGCATGGGCTCATGTTTGACTTTGCCCAAGTAGTATTCGAGGATGTCGCGGCGGCCATCGGCATCGGGGTATTCGACGACGATTTTGCGGTCAAACCGGCCTGGGCGCAACAAGGCTGCATCCAAGGATTCGGCAATATTGGTGGCACCCATGGTCAACACGGGGGGCATTTCAGGTTTTTTGCGGCGCAAGCCCACCGAGCGGAGCAATTTGCCATAGAAGCTGGGGTCTTCGGGGGGAGGATCCATCTGGAGCAACAGCTCGTTGAGCAGACCCGAACCACCACCACCCATGCCCATCATCATTTGGGCGATACCACCACCATTGGCACCCGCCATACCAGTGGCCCCGCCCATCAATGATGAGCTCCGGGCGCCACCAATGGCGTCGATTTCGTCGATAAACAAGATACAGGCGCCGTATTCTTTGGCTAATTTGCGGGCTTTGCGGTACAACATCATGACTTTGATGCTACCCATACCCATAAAGGCCGAGGTAAGTGACGGGGCACTGAGGTACCCAAACGGTACGCCCGCTTCGGTGGAAATGGCTTGGGCGAGGTAGCTTTTGCCGGTACCTGGAGGGCCAATCAACAACACACCACGGGTGATTTCGCCACCCATTTGCTTGAATTGTTTGGCGCCCTTGAGCAGGGTCACAATCCGGCGGGCAGCTTCGAGCACTTCGGGATTACCGCGGTAATCGGCGAAACTGACGCCGGTTTCACCGGGGCGGACCCAATAAATGCGAGTACGGGCCATGAAGAAATACATCATGACAAACTGGAAGCCGATGAAGCCAGCCAAATAGGCCAACGTTGCTAAAAGTTGCAACAATGCTGGCCCAATGTCTTGGGTGGTAAGGAACGTCCAGGCTGACGGGATAATCATGCTCAACACCCAGATTACCGCAATCCCAATGGCGATCCAGCGCACGGCACGCATGAGTTTGTATGGCCAGCGATCAAAAAGACGCTCCAACTGCTGATCAAAGGCTTTTTCTTTGTCAGATGGGCTGGGCTGGGGGCGATATGGTTCGATTGCCATATTGGTGCTCCAGTTCAAAATTGCGGAGAAAGAGGTGTTGGTTTATAACAGAAAAGAACCAACGACGACAGATGAATCGTTAATAATGAGTATAAATAAAAACAGATACTTTTGGCAAGTTAATAGAATGAGTGAATAGTGAGAATACGCCATCGATTTGCTAGCATCATACTCGTTACATATGCGCTCCTCGTCCTTGTGACCGAAGCCACCAGCTACGGCACGGCGGTGGTCGACCCGGTGATGGCCCGCATTCATAGCCGTGGGCAAATCCGGGTGGGCTATGACCCGGGCGTATTGCCGTTTACTACCACCCAAAACGGCCAGGCGGCCGGCTACGACATCGACGTGACCCGGGCGCTAGCCCAATCACTGCAGGTGGCAGTGCTGTATGTGCCCACCAGCCTCGATGCGGCCTATGACGCCTTGCAACAAGGTCAGATTGACCTGATGGCATCGGCGATGCCGTATGCCCCTGAGCAAGGCTGGCGGGCGCGGTTTTCGACGTTTTATGTGGATGACGGCTTGGTGATTGTGAGCCGTGGTACTGGGCGCACGCTGGCGCAACTCAGCGACAAGCCGGTGGGGGTGGTGTTTGGGGGCGATGGTGATACGGCACTGCGCCAACGCCAGCGCGAAGGGCAAACCATCACGCCGGTCTATTACGATAGCATGACGGAATTATGGCAGGCCTTGGCCTGTGGCACTGTCAATGTGGCAGTGGTGGAGCATACCACGGCGCTAGGGATGGTGACGCGTGAGCCGGGGCTCCAGATTGGGGCGGCGTTGTCGTTTGTGCCATATGTGTTGGTGATGCCATATGACGCCGTGTACCTGCAAGACGCCGTCAACATGGGGCTGGCTCAGCGCCTGCACGATGGCACCATGACTCGGTTAGCGGCACAGTGGTTTGTGGCGGCGGCGGTGGTCTGTCCAGCGACGCCCTAAGCTGATTCACGTCGGTGCTCCACGCTTTTTTCAAAAAAAATAAAGAGTGTTGTATGGATTCCCCTGCTTTCGTGTTATAAAAGAACCACACAATAGCAAGCACACAATTATATATGGCAATGAGGGCAAAGGAGCGGCAATGAGTGACGTACGGTTTGGGATTGTGGGTCTGGGAGTGATGGGGCGCGGGCATGCCAGCTACCTCACCAATGGGACGATTAAAGGGGCGGTGTTGGCGGCGGTGAGTGATACCAGTCCGCAATCGCTGGAATGGGCCAAAAACGAACTGCCGGCGGCGGTGCGCTGCTTTGATTCGTATAGCGCCATGTTGCAATCGGGGGCAATTGACGCCGTGATTGTGGCTACGCCGCATTATTACCACCCCGATTTGGCGGTGCAAGCGCTCCATCATCAATTACACGTGTTGGTCGAAAAACCGGCCGGGGTGTATACCCAGCAAGTGCGCCAAATGAATGACGTGGCGGCGGCCAGTGGCAAAGTGTTTGGCATGATGTTTAACCAGCGCACCAATCCGGTCTTTCAAAAGGTGCGTGATTTGGTGGCCACGGGCGAATTAGGCGTCATCAAGCGCTTTAACTGGATTGTGACTGATTGGTACCGCAGCCAAGCCTACTACAATTCGGGGTCGTGGCGGGCGACTTGGGCCCTCGAAGGGGGCGGGATTTTGATGAACCAAGCGCCACACAACGTCGATTTGCTGACTTGGACGCTGGGGATGATGCCCACACGCATTCGGGCCTTTTGTCATTTCGGTAAGCACCACCAAATCGAAGTCGAAGATGATGTGACGGCCTACATGGAATACCCCAACGGCGCCACGGGGGTGTTTATCACCACCACCGGCGACGCGCCCGGCACCAACCGCTACGAAATCACCGGCGATCGTGGCAAGTTGGTGATTGAAAACAATCAAATCACCTTTTGGCGGTTGCGCCGCCCCGAACCAGAGTTCAATGCCAGCAACACGCAACCCTTTGGCGCCCCCGAGGTCTGGAAGTGCGAGGTGCCGGTGAGTGGTGGGGCGGGTCTGCAACACCCTGGCATTACCCAAAACTTCACCGATGCGATTCGTTACGGGACGCCACTGCTGGCCCCCGGCGCTGATGGTCTGAATGGGGTGACGTTGGTCAACGCCATGTATTTGTCGACCTGGACGGATGGATGGGTCGATTTGCCCTTTGATGAAAACCTCTTTTTGGCACAGCTCAATCAGCGTCGTGCCGCTAGTGAACGGAAGTAGCCATGTTTCTACAAAAAGTTGCCGCCCAGCTCTACACCGTGCGTGACGCGTTGGAAAAAGACTACAACGGCGTGCTCAAGGCGCTGAAAGAACAAGGCTGGCCGGCGGTGCAAGTATCGGGGACGCGGGGCTATACGGCACCACAGATTGCCGGATTTTTGCGTGAGCACGGCTTGCAGGCCGCCGGCTTGCACGTGTCGCTGGCCGAACTGACTGACGACATGCAAGGGGCGATTGAGCAAGCCAAATTGTATGGTACCCGCGACATCATCGTGCCCCATTTGGGACGTGAGTATCAAAACATGCTGGGCTACCAGATGTTCAAAAGCCACATGAATGCTTTGGCCAAACCGCTCAATGCGGCGGGGTATCGCTTGAGTTACCATAACCACGATTTTGAGTTCGCCACCACGATCAACGGCGTATCGGCGTTGGAATATCTGTTGGCGCCCAGTGCGGACAATGCGATTTTGGCCGAAATCGATGTCTATTGGGTTAAAAAAGGTGGCGACGATCCATTGCAGTTTATTTCGAAATTCAGCCAGCGCATGCCTATCATCCACTTGAAGGATATGGCCAGCGACGGTACGCAAGATTTCGCCGAAGTGGGTGAAGGGTTGATTGACTTCGTACCGATTTTGCGTTGGTGTGAAGCCAACGGCGTCGAATGGTATGCCGTCGAACAAGATACCTGCCGGCGCGACCCACTCGATTGTCTCAACACCAGTTTGACCAATTTGCGCACCATGAGTGGCCAATTGTAGCAAGGACGACGGGCATGTCTGACGGAATGAATTACGCCCCACAGGGCAAACCACGGCCGGTGGTGGCGCCGGGCGAGTTTGCCTTTGCGGCGATTGGGCTCGACCACGGGCACATTTATGGCCAATGCAATGGCTTGATCGAAGCCGGTGCCGATTTGGTGGCGGTGTATGATCCCGACCCTGCCAAAGTGGCAGCGTTTGTGAAAACGTATCCGCAGGCGCGGGTGGCCCAGAGCGAGCAAGCAATTTTGCAAGACGCGCGGGTACAGCTGGTGGCGAGCGCGGCGGTGCCGTGTGACCGCGGGCCGTTGGGGGTGCGGGTAATGCGCCACGGCAAGGATTATTTTACCGACAAGTGTCCATTTACCACGCTCGCACAACTTGCAGAGGCGCGTCAGGTGGTGGCCGAGACCGGCCGAAAATATGCGGTGTACTACAGTGAGCGGTTGCACAACGAAAGTGCGGTATTTGCCGGTCAATTGGTGCACAGCGGTGCGATTGGGCGGGTGTTGCAGGTGATAGGGCTCGGACCGCACCGCATCAATGTACCCAGCCGGCCGGCGTGGTTTTTTGAATTGGCGCGTTACGGCGGGATTTTGTGCGACATCGGCAGTCATCAAGTCGAGCAGTTTTTGTACTATAGTGGCGCGAGTGACGGCACGGTGCTGCATAGCAAAGTGGCCAATTATGCCCACCCCGATTACCCAGAGTTGCAAGACTTTGGTGATGCCACGATTGTGGGCAACAACGGGGCGACCAATTACTTCCGGGTGGACTGGTTCACCCCTAACGGTTTGTCGACCTGGGGGGATGGGCGCACGATTATCATGGGCACGCAAGGGTATATTGAGCTGCGCAAATATGTGGATGTGACGCGTGGCGGGGGTGACCAGGTGTATTTGGTTGATCAGCAACGCGAGCAGCATTTCGATGTGGCGGGGCAAGTCGGTTATCCGTTTTTTGGGGAATTGATTCGCGATTGTCTCAATCGCACGGAATTGGCGATGACGCAAGCGCATACGTTCAAGGCGGCGGAATTGGCGATGCAGGCCCAGGCGGAGGCGATGATGATTGTGTAGACGCTGCGAGCAGCGTTTATACAGAGCCGCTGCAGGCAGGCGGCTGTACATTTGGGCGCCAAGATAATCGGAGAGCCGCTGCAGGCAGTGGGATTATTGGAGAGCCGCTGCAGGCAGACGGCTCCGTGGGATGATCGTAGCGCCCCAGGATGATTGGAGAGCCGCTGCAGGCAGACGGCTTTACATTTGGGCGGCGGGGGGATGATCGCAGAGCCGCTGCAGGCAGGGGGATTATTGGAGAGCCGCTGCAGGCAGGGGGATGATTGGAGAGCCGCTGCAGGCAGACGGCTTTACATTTGGGCGGCGGGGATGATCGCAGAGCCGCTGCAGGCAGTGGGATTATTGGAGAGCCGCTGCAGGCAGACGGCTTTACATTTGGGCGGCGGGGATGATCGCAGCGCCGCTGCAGGCAGGGGGATTATTGGAGAGCCGCTGCAGGCAGACGGCTATACTAGCCGTTGCGGATTCGTAAGGATATATTGGGTGATGCGGTCATAGGCGGCATCGTCGCGGACGATGTGGTCATAGTAGCGGGAATGCCAACGGAAATCTAATCCTTCACGATGGGCAAGTTTGGTGACGGTGGATTTGTAGCCGCGGATAATGGCAGGGATGGAATTCGCCGGAATCCGCAGGTGGGGTTGGAGCGCCTCAGCAGGCTGAGGCGCTACGACCCAATTCCCTCCCAACTCAATCAATCCATGGATATGGTTGGGCATCACCACAAAGGCTCCGAGGGTAATCGGTACGGTGTGGTGATTTGGGATGTCGTGCCAACAGGTGGTGGCAATCTGACCAATGGGCGAAAGGTTGGTCGGTTTGCCAAAATAGGGGTATCTTTGATAGGTGCAAATGGTAATAAAATAAACCCCAGGTGTGGTGTATTCCCACCACGATGCGCGCACCGATGCGATGCGGTAGCGCTTGTTGAATTTTTTGGCCATTGATACACCTCGCGCAATGATATTTTCACCAACAATACCGGATTACCCGATCCAAAAGGTACGTTGGTATCACTGTCACGGAGCACCCTATGCCACCACGATTACGCGACCCACTCGCCCACCTCGAAACTCTGCGTGCACATACGTCATCACGTATCATGGTGGGGATTGCTGGCACGCCCGGTGCCGGCAAAAGCACGTTGGCGGATCAATTGGCGGCAGCACTGAATGCCCGACATGGCGTGGGGACGGCGCAGGCGCTGGGGATGGACGGCTTCCACCTGAGCAAAGCCCAACTCCGCCAATTGCCTAACCCAGACGAGGCCTTTGCGCGTCGTGGGGCTCCGTGGACATTTGATGCGACTGGGTTCGCTCAGGCCCTCGTGACCGTCCGGCAGGCAAGTGGGGTGGTTGAAGCGACCTGGCCAGACTTTGACCATGCAGTGGGTGACCCGGTGGCTGATGCAATTCACATCGTAGCACCGACGCAGGTGATTATCGTCGAGGGGTTGTATTTGTTGTATGAAAATGCGCACTGGAGCACGGTGAAAGGGCTTCTTGACGAATGTTGGTATCTCAATACCCCCATGGCCGTCGCTATGGAACGCTTGGCGTTGCGACATATGCAGGCCTGGGGCTTTAGTCGCGCCCAAGCCGACGATCGGATTGCCCAGAACGACGGCCTGAATGCCCAGCTCGTGCAGGCGTGCGCCGATCGCGCCGATTGGTGGGTGGAGTAGCCCCAATCCCCCACACAAAATCCCCCCGGCACCATACAGTGCCGGGGGGATTAACGTTATAGCCTACTCTTCGTCGCCTTCTGGGCGGCGGCGGGGCGGCGGGGCGCCACGGTCGTCGCGGAAGTTGCCACGGGGCGGGCCACTGCGGTCGCTAAAGCCACCACGGGGTGGGCCGCTACGATCGCCACCGAAGTCGCGACGGGGCGGGCCACTGCGGTCGCCGAACGAAGGACGGTCACCACGGGGCGGACCACTGCGGTCGCCGAACGAAGGACGGTCACCACGGGGCGGGCCACTGCGGTCGCCGAACGAAGGGCGGTCACCACGGGGCGGACCACTACGGTCAAACGACGGGCGGTCGCCACGGGGCGGGCCACTACGGTCAAACGACGGGCGGTCGCCACGGGGCGGGCCACTGCGGTCGAACGAAGGGCGGTCGCCACGGGGCGGGCCACTGCGGTCAAACGAAGGACGCTCATTGCCGAAATCGCGGGGAGGACGATCATTGAATCTGGGGCGATCGCCACGGGGCGGGCCACTGCGGTCAAACGAAGGACGCTCGTTACCGAAATCGCGGGGTGGGCGATCATTGAAGCTGGGGCGGTCACCACGGGGGGGACCATTGCGGTCGCCGAATGAAGGGCGATCGCCACGGGGCGGGCCACTGCGGTCGAACGAAGGACGATCGCCGTAGGCGGGCCGGTCACCACGGGGCGGACCATTGCGGTCGCCGAATGAAGGCCGGTCGCCACGGGGTGGGAACGAAGGACGATCACCAAAGCCACCACGGGGGCGGTCGCTGAAGTTGGGGCGGTCGCTGCGTGGGCTATCGCCATAGGCTGGGCGGTCACTGCGTGGCCGGTCACCAAAGCCAGGTCGGTCACCACGGGGGGGACCACTGCGATCGCCGAAGGCGGGGCGGTCACCACGGGGCGGACCACTGCGATCGCCGAAGGCGGGGCGGTCACCACGGGGGGGCCCACTGCGGTCGCCGAAGGCTGGGCGGTCACCACGGGGGGGACCATTGCGATCGCCGAAGGCTGGGCGGTCACCACGGGGGGGACCATTGCGATCGCCGAATGAAGGCCGGTCACCACGGGGAGGACCACTGCGATCGCCGTAGCTGGGTCGATCGCCACGAGGGCGGTCGCCGTAGGCTGGGCGGTCACCACGGGGGGGACCATTGCGATCGCCGAAGGCTGGCCGATCACCACGAGGGCGGTCGCCGTAGGCTGGGCGGTCGCCACTGGGGCGGCTGCCATAGCTGGGGCGTTCTTCGCGGGGGGCATCAGTGCGGGGGGCATCATCGTCACGGCGACGAGGTTTTTTGTCGTCGTCGTCACGTGTCATCACCCGGCGCAAGCCGACGGCCTCGTCTTGGAGCTCTTTGAGCTCGTTGGCGGGGGTTTGTTCGGTGTGGCTATTGTCGGTGTGGATGCGGGCCGTTTTGCGTTCGGCAGCGGCAGCGCGTTGAGCGACGGCACGAGCCATCGATTCGGCTTGCTCGGCGTGTTGTTGCAACTTGGCCGTCTCTTCGTCGGTCAAGGGGCGCCATGCGCCGGCGGCCAAATCGCCAAGGACGATGGGGCCTTCGCGCATGCGAATCAAGCGCAATACGTCGTAACCGAGAGCTTTGGCGACGCGGCGAATCTGGCGCTTGCGCCCTTCGTGCAACACGACGCGCAACCAGGTGCCGGCATCGGTTTGCTCGAGGACCGTCACCCAGGCTGGTGCCGTGGTGATGGTGGGTTCGCTGGCGATGATGTCGCCTTCTTCGTCGTAATTGTCGTTATCGCTACCTTCGTCTTCCAACGCAGGCAGGGTGATACCCTTGCGCCATTCCCGCAAATCGTCTGCAGAAGGGGTGGCGTCGAGCAGGGCGTGGTATTCTTTTTCGACTTGGTTGCTGGGGTGGGTGAGTGCTTGGGTTACTGATCCATCATCAGTAAGGAGCATCAACCCTTCGCTGGCAAAGTCCAAACGGCCAACAAGGTGTAATCGTTGGGGGACATCGACCATGCCAATCACGGTCGGGCGACCCTGCGGGTCTTCGCTGGTTGACACCACGCCCACTGGCTTGTGGAACATGATGTAGGTACGGGGCTGACGGGCACCGAGTGGGTTGCCGTCTACAATGATGGTATCGACATCGGGGTCGACACGGGTGCCGGCTACTTGGACGACTTCGCCGTTTACTACGACGCGTCCCTCGGCAATCAACACTTCACAATCGCGGCGCGAGGCAATGCCTGCGCTGGCCAAGACTTTTTGTAGTCGTTCTGGGGCCACGGGTGGAACTCCTTCAAATACAGAAAACGTTTACTGTGTGCGGCGCCTTTTGGCGGGCAATCACAACCAACATTGGCGCGCCTCACGGCGGGCCCACAATTACTCACATACGCGCGCCTCACGGCGGGCACACAACAAACTGCGTCAAATGGGGTGACGCAAGGGGGTGCATTCATATGCCTTGCAAGTATAACACAATATGAAGGTAGGGGCGAATCATGCCGGCACCTATGGATTGATCATGGCAGCCGTACATGCAGCATGGCGCCGTGGACAATCGCTCGTGAAAAACGGCTCTGTGTGCTCTGCGCCCTCTGTGCGAGACAAAAAGACAATCCCACCCTCCCCACATTCAGGTACGATAGACAAAACACATTGCATGATTGGATGCCGTAATGCCACCCGAACGCACGCCACTGTTACCCAGCGCACAACTCCCCATTGGCCGCATGACCTGTGTCATCGTCGATGGCCTGCCCATTGGTGTCGCCAATGCCGCCGGCCACATCTATGCATTTGATGATACTTGCCGCCACGAAGGTGGCTCGCTGTCGTCGGGTGCGTTGATTGATGGCACCGTTACTTGTCCGTGGCATGGCTGGACGTATACACTCCACAACGGCAAGGCGATTGTGCCACCGGTTGGTATCCGCGTCCGCGTCTTTCCTGTGACGGTGGTGGATGGCATGATTTTTGCCGATATTGAATGGGAATAAATGAAGTATGAAGTATGAAGTATGAAGTATGAAGTTGGAAGTGACCCCATCCCAACGTCATTCCATGCCGGTTGCCTCGGCAACCGTCGCGTGGAATCTCCCTGCATGTCGCCCCTTCAGGGCTCGCGCATGCCGCTCCTTACCTCCACGCGAGCGTAGTACATCTCGCAATGGACGGAATTCATTGGCGCACTCCAACCAAAAAACATCTCTGTGTCCTCTGCGCGAGCCATTAGTGGCAGTATCGTCGCAGCGTAAAAATTAACAATTAATTCATTGTTGAAGTGAAAATACGTATATTTTTCAGGTACCATTAAATGAGTAAGTGTATTTTTCAATCAATGGAGCACCATCATGCGCGCCATAATTCGCATCATTGGGATTTGTGTCGTATTTATGCTGATATACACAATCCAAACCAACGCCGCCGCCATCACTCAGATCACCGCACGTGTGAGTCAGGCGGCACCTCTCGCATCACGGTCGGTGCGGCTGGGTAGTAGTGCTCCCATTCAAGTCACTGCGGGATTTCGATTTAGTTGTGCCTTACTCTATGATGGGAGCGTCAAGTGTTGGGGTGATAATGGATTTGGCAATCTTGGATTGGGAGATACCAACGATCGTGGCGACGAGGCAAATGAAATGGGCGATTATCTTACTGCAGTGAATCTTGGTACTGGCCGCACAGCCACGGCTATCCAAAGTGGGCACGAACATACCTGCGCCATTCTCGATAATGGCAGTGTGAAATGTTGGGGCTATAATGGCAGCGGCCAACTCGGACTAGGTGATACGAATAATCGTGGCGACGAGGCAAATGAAATGGGCGATAATCTGCCTGCAGTCGACTTCGGTACTGGCCGTACTGCCAAAAAAATCAGCGTCGGTTTTAACCACACCTGTGCCATCCTCGACGACAACAGCACCAAATGTTGGGGAGATAATCAGTACGGCAGACTTGGACTTGGTAATCAGGTTAATCGCGGCGACAATACGGGTGAAATGGGTGATAATCTGCCTGCAGTTGACCTCGGCACCGGTGTCAGTGACTATGCGGTAACGATTAGTGCTGGTGAATCTCATACTTGTGCCTTACTCCACAGCGGGAGCGTCAAGTGTTGGGGCTACAACGGTAATGGCCAACTTGGGTACGGGAATAACACAAGTCTTGGTGAATCCGACAATCAAATGGGCGATAATTTAGCCGTAGTGAATGTAGGCACGAATCGCACAGTCACTGGCCTTTTTGCAGGGCGATCTTTTACTTGTGTCACCCTCGATAATGCCACCAGCAAATGCTGGGGGAATAGCGATGTCGGTCAATTAGGCTATGGCAATACCACGCAACTTGGTGATGACACCGGTGAAATGGGCGATGATTTAGCCGCGTTGAATTTTGGTAGTAACTCTGCCGATACCTTTATCACGAGTAAAGTAAATTCTAGTAACATCTATGATTTTGTGTGTGTGTTACTCACTACCGCAAAAATTAAATGTTGGGGCTATAATGCCCAAGGCCAACTAGGCTATGGGGATACTACTACCCGTGTGAGTGAACCTAGTAGTCTAGACGACGTCGATTTGGGCACCGGCCGTACGGTGCTCCAGATGGCTCTGGGTGGGGGGCATGCCTGCGCCATCCTCGATAACTACGATTTGAAATGCTGGGGATACAATAATACTGGTCAACTGGGGTATGGCGAAGTAGACGTCTTTCGTGGCGATGATTCGTATGAAATGGGCGATTACCTTGGTAGCGTCGATATAAATAATACTCGTACCAAAACCCCTACCATTTCCAAAACCCCCACCATTTCCAAAACGATAACCCGTTCCAAGACCCCAACCGCATCCAAGACGCGTACCTCTACTCCTGTCGCAGGCGTCAAAGAAGTTGCATCGCTGGCGACGGGTGGTTATCATGCCTGCGCCATACTCGCCAACGATACCGTGAAGTGTTGGGGGGCCAATGGCCAAGGTCAATTAGGCCTAGGTGACAGCGTCTCGCGTGGCGATAGCACCGACGAAATGGGCGGCAATCTGACTGCAGTCGACTTAGGCAGTGGCCGCACCGCCAAAGCCATCAGTGCTGGTGAACTCCACACCTGTGCCATCCTCGACAATAATACCGTCAAGTGTTGGGGCGACAACAGTAGTGGTCAACTTGGGCAAGGTGATATGGACAATCGTGGCGATGATGCCAGCGAAATGGGCAGTAATTTGACCGCAGTCGACTTAGGTAGTGGTCGCACCGCCAATGCTATCAGTGCTGGTAGATTCCATACTTGCGCCATCCTTGACGATGCCAGCGTCAAGTGTTGGGGTTCGAATATATACGGCCAGCTCGGGTTGGATGACCACTATAATCATGGTTCAGATACGTATGAAATGGGCGATTATCTATCCACCGTCTATCTCGGCAGTGGCCGGACCGCCAAGGCAATTGCGACTGGCGCATATTATACCTGTGCCCTGCTCGACGATAATAGCCTTAAATGTTGGGGCGATAATAGCGTTGGCCAGCTTGGGCTAGGTGATACGATGATTCGTGGGTACAATAGTGGCGTTTATGGAATGAAATCCTTGACCACGGTCGATGTAGACTCACGCATTATCTCGCAATTAGTCGTTAGTGGTGGTACAACCTGCGTATTGTTTGATACGGGCACGGTCGCCTGCTGGGGTTTGAACAATAAAGGCCAACTTGGCATTGGCACCACCAATAATCGTGGTGACGGATCAAATGAGATGGGTACTAGCCTGCAACTCGTCGATCTCGGTAGTGGTCACACCGCCAAGTCAATTCGTGCGGCGTTATATCATACCTGCGCTATCCTCGACGATGACACCGTCAAGTGTTGGGGTAACAACGATAATGGTCAACTCGGTTATGGCGACACCACGCAACGTGGCGATGGTTCAGGTGAAATGGGCGATAATCTGGCCGCCGTCAACCTTGGTGATGACCTCACGGCCAAACAAATTTCGCTGGGATATAATTTCACTTGCGCCATCCTCAATACCAATAACCTCAAGTGCTGGGGGTTGAACGCATATGGCCAACTCGGCTATAACGATACCGATGTGCGGGGCAAATTGAGTGATCATATGGGTAAATATTTGCCTCCTATTCCATTTGGTACCGTGACGACAAGCACACCAACTGCTACATCCACCAAGACTGCGACGTTTACCAAGACCGCGACGTTTACCAAGACCGCGACGTCTACTAAAACCGCGACGTTGACCAAGACAAACACCAAGACTTTCACGGCGACCAAAACCGCCACGTCTACCAAGACTCCTACATCCACCAAGACTGCGACCAAGACCCCTACACCGTAATACCATACGACGTAGGAAGTATGAAGCATGAAGTCGGAAGTGACGTCGGAAGCCAACGGGTAAGGGCGATTAATCCACGGCGCATGCACTGATTGTTACTACAGGTACCAAGCACCGCGCCGTGGAAAATCGCCCGTAGAACCACCTCCGCGTCCTCTGCGTCCTCTGTGCGAGACACGAAGTATGAAGTATGAAGCAGGAAGCATGAAGTCGGAAGTGACGTCGGAAGCCAACGGGTAAGGGCGATTAATCCACGGCGCATGCACTGATTGTTACGACAAGCATATATCAATGCGCCGTGGAAAATCGCCCGTAGAACCATCTCTGCGTCATCTGTGCTCTCTGTGCTCTCTGTGCTCTCTGTGCGAGCCAAACGACAACCCTAGACCATCTAAAAAAATCAACATTTGACGAAACCTAGTACCACCCGTCACAATAGAGAGTGACAATCACACAGAAAACGAGGGGGTTCGTATGACCAAAGATATCAACGTTGCGCTCCGGGGATCGCAGCGCCTGCCCGTGCCCGGCACGCGCGGTAGCTCATTGGTGGCCCGTGACGCCGCCGTATTGGCCGCCACCATGGGTCGCGTCTATCCATTTGCCATGGAAAAAGGATTAGGTAGCGAAGTCTGGGATGTGGACGGCAATAGATATTTAGACATGGCCGCCGGTATCGCGGTGCTCTCGACCGGCCACTCCCATCCCGCAGTGCTCCAGGCCATGCACAACCAAATCGACAAATTCGTCCACATGGCCGGCACTGATTTTGTCAATGAACAAATGGTCAATGTCGCCGAAAAACTGGCCGCTACTATGCCTGGCCCCGACGAATGGCAAGTTTTTTTGAGTAACTCGGGCACCGAAGCCATCGAAGCCGCCATCAAGTTGGCCCGCCACGCCACTGGCCGCCAAGGGATTATTTCGTTCCTCGGTGCCTTCCACGGCCGTTCATACGGTGCGATGTCATTGACTGCCTCCAAATCAACTCAGCGCCGCGGCCACATGCCACTCGTGCCGGGTACGTTTCATGCCTTTTATGCCAATCCCTACCGCACGCCCTTTGGGATTGCCCCCGAGCATGTCACGCAGGCTGCCCTCGACTACATCGAAAAAACTCTTTTCTCTACCGTCATCCACCCCAGCGACATGGCCGCCATTGTGGTCGAGCCCATCCAAGGCGAAGGTGGCTACATCGTGCCTGCCCCGGGGTTTCTTTGTGGGTTGCGTCAAATCTGTGACCGCTACGGCATTTTGTTGATTTATGACGAGGTCCAGAGCGGCGTAGGCCGTACCGGCAAAATGTGGGCCCACCAACATGAATCATCTGCCGTCGGCAATGGTGCCTGTGCCCACTGCAAAATGGCCAGCGCCCACGGCTGTACCCCCGACATTCTCGTGACCGCCAAAGGCCTCGGCGCTGGGATGCCTATCGGTGGCATCATTGCGCGCAAAGCCTTGATGGATCGCTGGTTGCCGGGCTCCCACGGTAGCACCTATGCCGGCAATGCCGTCGCCTGTGCCGCAGCCAACGCCGTGCTCGATTTGGTCAACGGTGGCATCATGCAAAACGCCGCCGAGGTTGGTGCCCACCTCAAAAACGGCTTGCATCAGCTCCAAGCCCGCTACGACATCATTGGTGATGTGCGTGGTCGTGGTTTGATGCTAGGGGTCGACTTTGTGCTCAACAAAGAAACCCGCGAGCCGGCCAAACAACTCGCCGACGAAATCATGGAAGAAGCCTTCAAGCGCGGCATGCTTATTTTGACCTGTGGCTATTCCACCATTCGTTTTTGTCCACCACTCGTGCTCACCAAATCAGAAGCCGATGAAGCGCTCGAACGCTTTGAAGCTACCATTCAAGCCTGTATTTAAGGCACCAAAAAGCACCCACTGTCTGCGCTCAATGTCGCAGAACGTGGGTGCTTTTTTTGGTTAGACGACCTGCAAAAACCGTTCGCCCATTTGGGCCAGCACCGCATCACCGGGCGTGTCCCAAATGGTTTGGTTGAAAATCTCGACTTCGATGGCGCCAGTATAGCCAGCAGCTTCGACTGCCGCCCGGATTGGCCGGAAGTCGATTTTGCCATCACCCATCATGCCCCGGCCCAGCAACATGTGGGGCATGGGTGCCAGCCAGTCACAGACGTGATACGCCAAAACATGCCCTTTGGCGCGGGCAATTTGGGTAAACACGTAGGGATCCCACCAGACATGGAAGGTGTCAATCACCACCCCTACCTGGGGCGTGGCAAAGTGCTCGACGAGATCGAGTGCTTCTGACAGCGTGGTAATCACCGAGCGCTCGGCCGCATACATCGGGTGCAGTGGTTCGATGCCGAGGCGCACGCCACATTCCCGGGCATAGGGGATGAGCGTCTCGATGGCTTCGGCCACCATCGTGCGCGCCGCCGCAATGTCACGATCTGGCGCAGGTCCACACACTAGCACTAGCACATCAGCGTTGAGGGCGGCGGCTTCTTCGATGGCACGGCGGTTGTCGTCGATGCGGGCGGCCCGTTCGCTGGCAGTGGCCGCTGGGAACATCCCGCCCCGGCACAGCCCCGACACGTGGATGCCCGCATCCCGCACCATCCGTACCGCATTGTCTAGCCCAGCGGCAGCCAGTTTGTCGCGCCAAATACCAATATTGGGAATCCCCGCCCGCGCACAGCCATCAATGGCTTCTTGGAGGCTCCAAGATTGGGTGGTGGCTTGATTGAGACTAAGGCGCCGGTAGTCGCTAAGTGATTCCATCATCGCTCCTTTACAGGTTATTCAATACCGGCGAGTTGGAGCACCGGGCGCATACGCGCCGCCGCCGATTCTGGGTCAGCAAACACCCCCGCCTGATCGGCGAGTCGGAATAATTCGGCGAGATGCACAATCGACCGCGCACTTTCTTGACCACCCAGCATGCGGAAGTGGCGTTGATGCCCGTTGAGATACGCCAAGAACACTACCCCTGTTTTGTAATAAAACGTCGGGCGTTGGAAAATATGCCGTGACAAGGGCACCGTCGGCTCGAGCAAAGACCGATATTGCGCTTCGTTGCCGTTGTCGAGGGCATACAGTGCCGCCGACGCCACCGGCGCAATTGCGTCAAAAATCCCCAACAAGGCATGACTATAGCCGTGGTCATCACCCCGAATTAATTCAGCGAAATTAAAATCGTCGCCGGTGTACATTTTGACGTGGGCAGGTAAGCGCCGGCGCATCGATATTTCGCGATTAGCATCGAGCAACGAAATCTTGATGCCGTCGATTTTGGTGGCATGAGCGTTGATAACGGCCAGACAGTTGTCCATCGCCACATCGAGATCGCGTGAACCCCAATACCCTGCCAATGCTGGGTCAAACATGTCGCCCAACCAATGGATAATCACCGGGCGGCTGACTTGCCCCAAAATATCGGCATAGACCTCGGCATAGTCATCGGGGCTCTTGGCAGTGGCTGCCAATGCCCGACTGGCCATCAAAATGATTTGGCCACCCTGCCCCTCAACAAAACTGACTTGTTCGCTATAAGCCTGTTTGACATCTGCCAGGGTCAATCCTGGTCGCACGGCCAAATGGTCGGTACCGGCGCCACAGGCTACGGTACCGCCACAGCTCCGGGCGGCAGTAATCGAGCGGGTGATGAGCTCTTGGGCCGTCGGCCAATCGAGCCCCATCCCCCGTTGTGCCGTGTCCATCGCTTCTGCCACACTAAAGCCCAGTGACCACAGGTAGTGGCGGTAGTTGATGGTGGCTTCCCAATCGAGGTGGGGGGGCGAATTGGGGGTGGTGTCGGCCAAATGATCTTGCACCACATGCACTGCCGCAAAGGCCACTCGTTGTTGAAACGCTCCTGGCGCGGTGGTGTAGTGGGGCGCACTGTTCAGCGTATAGGGCGCTAGCGTGCGATCGGCATGGGGCAATACGAGTGTGGTTGGCATAAGTAATTCTCTCTGTACAAAAATGCCAGCGCTTATAACGGCAATTCAGGGACGTCGAGCCAGCGCCGTTCGCGCCATGATTGGATGCCTAATTCAGCCAACTGTACACCCTTGGCTCCTTCGCGGAGCGTCCAGCGGAAGGGGGTGTCGATGGCCACGTGCTTGAGGAATAGTTCCCATTGCACTTTGAAGCCGTTGTCGTATACCATGTTGTCTGGGACATCTTGCCAGCTCGAGCGAAACGGAATTGCGTTGGGGGTATCGGGGCTCCAGACCGGTTTGGGGGTAATACTGCGGTGCTGCACTTTGCAGTCGCGCAAGCCGGCTACGGCGCTGCCTTCGGTGCCGTCCACTTGGAATACGACCAACTCATCGCGGTAGACGCGGGTACACCATGACGAATTGATTTGGGCGATGACGCCATTGGCCAAATCAAAAGTGGCATAGGCAGCGTCGTCGGCGGTAGCGGCATAGGGTTGCCCTTGTTCGTCGACGCGCTGGGGGATGTGGGTAGCACCGATACATTGCACTGATTGCACCGCCCCAAACAAATTGTCGAGCACATAGCGCCAATGACAAAGCATATCGATGATGATGCCGCCACCATCTTCGGCACGGTAATTCCACGACGGTCGTTGCGCCGGCTGCCAATCCCCTTCAAACACCCAGTAGCCGAATTCACCACGTACCGACAAAATGCGGCCAAAAAAACCACCGTCGATCAGGCGCTTGAGTTTGAGTAACCCCGGCAAAAAGAGTTTGTCTTGGACCACGCCGTGTTTGATACCGGCCGCTTCGGCTAAACGAGCGATTTCTAAGGTAATGGCCAAATTGTCGGCCACTGGTTTTTCACAATAAATGTGCTTGCCGGCAGCAATTGCTTGGCGCAGACAATCGGCACGGTGCGACGTGGTCTGGGCGTCGAAGTAAATGGTATCTTCGGGGTTGGCTAGACAAGCCTCGAGATCAGTGCTCCAGCGCTCGATTTGGTAGGTTTGGGCTAATGCGTGCAGTTTTTGGGCATTCCGACCCACCAAAATTGGGTCGGGATAGAGCATGTCGCCGTTGGGCAGTGCGATGCCCCCTTGCTTGCGGATGGCCACAATCGAACGCGCGAGGTGTTGATTGGTCCCCATGCGTCCCGTGACCCCGTTCATGATGATGCCGATACGTTGTTGCGCCATTGCATGCTCCTTCAGTGATTCATTCGGTTACTACGACTGTTATATACTTGGTAAGCGCTTTCCACACATATAATATAGCATAGTAGTGGCGATTAATCCATGGCGTCTACACACGAATCGTGGCACCGCCAGTAATCGCAGGTTCGAGGCTTGGTCCTTAAAAATGCATACCACCATTTCACTTCACGCTTCGTATTCACTTCACACGTCCGACTTTATGCTTCCGACTTCGTATTCACTTCACACGTCCGATTCACTTCACGCTTCGTATTCACTTCACACGTCCGACTTTATGCTTCCGACTTCGTATTCACTTCACACGTCCGATTCACTTCACGCTTCCGACTTCGTATTCACTTCACACGTCCGACTTCATACTTCCTACTTCGTATTCACTTCACACGTCCGACTTCATACTTCCGACTTCGTATTCACTTCACACGTCCGACTTTATGCTTCCGACTTCGTATTCACTTCACACGTCCGACTTCATGCTTCCTCCTTCGTATAGCGTCATTCCATGCCGGTTGGCGAGGCATGGCACACGGAGTGTAGAGGTATGTGCGTAATTTTGGGGTAAAAAAATAGTTCAAACAAATTTGAAATATCAGGGGGAGGATAAAAAAGCATATAGGGGGAGTGCGAATAGTGCCTTAGCGTGGTAGATAGCGGGTGGGGGTATGGAGATAATTTTGGGTAAAAAATAGTTCAAACAAATTTGAAATATCAGGGGGAGGATAAAAAAGCATATAGGGGGAGTGCGAATAGTGCATTAGCGTGGTAGATAGCGGGTGGGGGTATGGAGATAATTTTGGGGTAAAAAAATAGTTCAAACAAATTTGAAATATCAGGGGGAGGATAAAAAAGGCATATA
>CANFUF010000028.1 GCA_947450095.1 Roseiflexaceae bacterium | reverse complement strand
CGCCACGATACCATAAGTACATTATGCTTCTTGGTGGGTGATATTCCCTTTGTACATGGTCAATACGGCTTTACCACGCATTTTTTGACCAAGCAGGGGAGTGTTTTTGCCCATTGAAAACAACTTGTTGGCTTCGACGGTCCACACCAATTGGGGGTCAATCACGGTAATATCGGCGCGGGCGCCGGTGCGTAGGGCGGTGGTGCCCCGGCCAAGGAAGGCGGCAGGGGCATCGGTCATGCGCACAATCAAATCCATTAGGCTGATGCGTCCTTGGTTGACGAGCATCAGCATGCTGGCCAAGGCGGTTTCGATGCCGGTAATCCCAGCCATGGCCAAGCGGTATTCCACTTCTTTGTCGACGCGGCCATGGGGGGCGTGGTCGGTAGCCACAAAGTCGAGGGTGCCGTCGAGCAGACCCTGGAGCACCGCCTCACAATCGGCGTCGCTCCGGAGCGGTGGGCTGACGCGGGTGTTGGTGTCGTAGGGGGGGCGGGTGGTGGGGTTGAGCGACATGCCTGGCTCGTTGCGGGCATCGGCTTGCTCGTCGAGCCAGCCCAGCACCCAGCGGTCGCTGAGTGTCATGTGGTGCGGTGAAGCCTCGCCAGTGACATTGACGCCTCGGGCTTTGGCGGCGCGGATGAGGGCGACGCCCCCAGCGGTGCTGACGTGGCAGACGTGTAAGCGACTATTGGTGAGCTCGGCGAGGGCAATATCGCGGGCGATGCCTACTTCTTCGGCGGCGCTGGGGTAGCCGGGCAAACCGAGGCGATTGCTGACGGCGCCTTCGTGCATGCCCCAGCCTTTGCTAAGAACCATGTCTTCGCAATGCCCAAAGTAGGGCACGTCGAGCATTTTGACATATTCAAACACGTTGCGCATCACTGCAGGGTCGCTGACGGGCACGCCGTCATCGCTGAAGCCAATCGCGCCAGCGTCGACTAATTCACGCATTGGGCTGAGCTCTTTGCCGGCTCGTCCAATCGTGGCGGCGGCGATGGGGAGTACTTCGGCGAAGCCGGCGCGGCGGGCTGCGGTGCGGATGTGTTGTACCACGGCCACGCTATCGATGGCGGGGCGGGTGTTGGGCATACAGGCGACTACCGTGTAGCCCCCAGCGGCGGCGGCGCGGGTGCCGGTGGCGATGGTTTCTTTGTGCTCTTCACCGGGTTCGCGCAAATGCACGTGGGGGTCAATAAATCCCGGCGAAATAAGTTTGTGGGTGGCGTCGATGACGGTAGTGCCGGGGGCGGTGCGCACCGTGGCATCGGCAGGGAGCAATCCCTCGAAGCGGGCCGTGACCACGCCGTTGTCGACGAGGATACTACCGACGCTCATCTGCCGGGTATCGGGGTCAATGATGGTGCCGTTGGTGATTAAAGTGGGCATGTGCGTCATTCCTTTGTCGTTATGCAGTAGCTTCGCCAGATAAGCGGTATAACAAGGCCATCCGGACGGCGACGCCGTTGGTGACTTGGGCTTCGATGACCGAGCGGGGTGAATCAGCCGCTTCGGGCATGATTTCGACCCCTTCGTTCATCGGGCCGGGGTGCATTACGATGGCGTGGTCGGGCAGATTATCGATGCGGGTTTGATTGATACCAAAGTAAGTACTGTATTCACGCAAGGCGGGCAGTAACCCTGCTTGCATGCGCTCTTTTTGGAGCCGGAGCCCCATTAGCACATCGGTATCGGGGATGATGGCGTCGAGGTCGTAGCTGATTTTGAGGGTGGGGAAGGTCTCTTGCCACATACGCACATCGCCAATCAAGGTACTAGGGGCGCACAACGTGACGTTCATGCCACAACGGAGCATGCCCCAGATGTTTGAGCGGGCCACGCGGCTATGCAAAATATCGCCGACGATGGTGACATTGAGTCCTTTGAGTTCGCCCAACCGTTCGCGGATGGTAAACAAATCGAGTAGGGCTTGGGAGGGGTGGGCGTGGCGACCATCGCCAGCATTGATGATGGAGCCCTTGAAGTGTTGGGCGGCCAAATAAGGCGCCCCTGATTCGCCGTGGCGGATGACGATAATGTCGGCGCCTAGGGCTTGGATGGTGCGGATGGTGTCGATCAGCGATTCGCCCTTTTCGACACTCGACCCCTTGGCTGTCATGCTCATGGTTGCGGCCGACAAGGTGCGGGCCGCCAACTCAAACGACATGCGGGTGCGGGTGCTTTCTTCATAAAACACATTGACCACGGTGCGCCCCCGCAGAATCGGCACTTGAGGGACGGAGCGCCCCAGTACTTCTTTCATGCTGGTGGCAGCATCGAGCACGTCGATGATTTCGGCTGCGCTGAAATCGTCGAGGTCGAGTACGTGGCGACGTTTGCGGTTGGGGGTAGGTACCCACGGCACAAACGGCGAAACAATCGGCATATCACTCATACAGCACCTCGGGTAATCATTACCGCATCATCGCCGCCATCAACTTCGTTGAGGCGGACAGCGACATCTTCACTGGCGGCGGTGGGGACATTTTTGCCAACAAAGTCGGCCCGAATTGGTAATTCACGATGGCCGCGGTCGACCAGCACCGCAAGCTGGATGCGGTCGGGGCGACCGAGGTCAGTCAAGGCGTCGAGGGCGGCCCGAATGGTGCGGCCGGTGTAGAGCACATCATCGACCAGCACGATGATTTTGCCGGTGATGTCGACAGGGATATTGGTATGTTGGATTTGCGTAGAAGCCCCACGAATCTCGAGATCGTCGCGATACAAGGTGATGTCGAGAGCCCCGATGGCTACCGTGCTGCCTTCGATTTGCTGGATGGCGGTGGCGATGCGTTTGGCCAGCGGGATGCCACGCCGGTAAATCCCGACCAGCACTACATTCTGGACGCCCCCGTTGCGTTCGCCGATTTCGTGGGCGACCCGCGCAATGGCGCGGCGCACTTCGTCGGCGGTCATGATTTGACGTTCGTTCATTGACTGCTCCATGCACAAAAAAAGCGCCACCACCCAAATGGGTGTGCGCAATGTGCGGCAAATCTGCCGTGACAGATGATGAGTTGAATGGTTCGCATCAGTTTGTTGTCCTTTGCAATCTCACGGGATTGCATTAAAGGTCTGCGTCTATGGTACTCCTTTCGGCTATCGCTGTCAACTATAGTTCCCAATGTATGCGTTTTGGTAAAAAATATTCCCCGCCCGGAATCAGTACGGGGAACAGTGTTGACCTAGATTAGGATTGTTCTTTGATGCGTTGGATTTCGGCGTCAATGTCCGCCTCAGTGATTTCTTTTTGGGCGACTGGACCATAGGCCGCACGCCATTGAAAGAACGCCCCGATACCCATCCCCAAAATCGGCCACATCGGCCAAAAATAGCCACCAGGAGTGGTAAAGAACCAAATCAACAATAGCAAAATCGAAACACCCGACCATACCCCGAGGTAGCGATTGAATGCTTGCTGTTTTTTGAGGCGTTTGCGGATAAGTTCTCGGTATTCGGAAGAATCTAATGGTACGGACGGTGTTGAGTGGTGATTCATAGCGATTTTCCTTTGTTGGTGCCACGGAATGATATGTGGTGGACGTTAATAGTTGTGCGCAGGTTGCATTAGTGGAAAGTTATATGCCCATACCGCAACTGGCGTGACTTATGGTACAATCGGGCGGTGTTGTAATGCCCGTACAGGAGGATTTATCATGCGACCCAAAATTACCATTATCGGCGCTGGGTTTGTCGGCTCAACGGCTGCCCATTGGATTGCCACCAAAGAACTCGGTGACGTGGTGTTGCTCGACGTCGTCGAAGGCGTACCCCAAGGTAAAAGCCTTGACTTGGCTGAAGCTGCCCCCATCGAAGGCTACGACCTCAAAATTATTGGTACCAACGATTATGCCGACACCGCCAATTCAGATGTAATCGTGGTGACGTCCGGTGCCCCCCGCAAGCCAGGGATGACCCGCGAAGACCTCATCAAGATCAACGCCAAAATCACTCGTGACTGTATCAGCAAAGCGGCGCCGTTGTCACCCAATGCCGTGATTGTAATGGTCAACAATCCCCTCGACACGATGGTCTACTTGGCCCGCCAAGTCAGTGGCTTCCCTAAAGAGCGCGTGATTGGCCAAGCCGGTGTGCTCGATGCGGCTCGCTACCGTACCTTCATCGCCATGGAAACAGGCGTATCGGTCGAAGACATCCAGGCCATGTTGATGGGCGGTCATGGTGACGAAATGGTGCCGTTGCCCCGCTTCACCACCATTGGCGGTATCCCCGTCAGCGAATTCATCGCTGCCGATCGCCTCGAAGCCATCGTCGACCGCGCCCGTAAGGGTGGCGGCGAAATCGTCAACCTGCTCAAAACTGGCAGCGCCTACTATGCCCCTGCTGCGGCAACGGTGTTGATGGTTGAATCGATTGTGCGTGACAAAAACCGTATCGTGCCGGCTGCCTGTTATTTGACCGGTGAATACGGCCTCAACGACATCTACTTCGGTGTGCCGTGTGTGTTGGGTGCCGGTGGCGTCAAGCGCATTATTGAGTTGCCGTTGAACGCCGACGAAAAAGCCTTGGTGAAGGCTAGTGCTGACGCTGTTGCTGGTTCGATTGCCGCTCTGAAAGCAATGGATCTCGACGCCTAAATAATTGGACCATGCGAAATTCCCTCTGTGAGTACTATTGTGCTCATGGGGGGAATTTCATTTTAAGGTGATCCAAGGGGATGATTGTTTATCTCGCACAGGGCCCGCAGCGAGCGCAGAGATATCGAGTTGATTGTGGTGTGCCGATGCGTGTTGGCTACCTATGATTGGCGTAGATATTGAAAAATGTGAGTATCACTGTTTTTTTATGATAGGAATATAAAAAATAGCGTACAATATGCAGAGAAAAGTAGTAATTGTTAAGGAGATACGATGATGGAGTATATTATCACTAACGATACATGGCAGGTTGGCGTATTACCCCAGGCAGGGGCATCGCTGGCCTATGCCCGGATTTTGCGTGATGGTGTGTGGTGTGATTTCATGCGGCCAACGCCGACGGCTGATTATGGTGACGCACTCAAATGTGCAAGTTATATACTTACGCCGTGGTCCAATCGGTTGCGGGATGCCCGATTTGCCTTTGCGGGTACGACATATCAATTGAACCCCAGCTTCCCTGATGGGACTGCGATTCATGGCGTCGGGCGCAGTTTTGCGTGGCGGGTGGTGAGTAGTGATGATACCCATATTGAATTGCATTTCGATACCCGCTTACATAGCGGTGTCAATTTTCCTTTTGCATTCAAGGCGTGGGTTGAGTATCGTCTCGATGGCGCCAATTTTAGTACCCGGATGGGCTTGACGAATCTCGATTCGCAACCAATGCCAGCGGGTTTTGGGACGCATCCGTTTATTCAGCGCACACTGACGGGGAGTGATGACCTATTGTCGTTGCAGATTCCGTGTGATAGTGCCTATCCGTTGGTTGATTGTATGCCCACCGGTGCGCCACAAGCGATTCCGGCTCATCTTGACTTCCGGCAATTGCGCCAAGTCGGCACTGATTTTGCGGATGATTGTTTGACGGGGCGGCAGATTGGTGAGTCGATTGTGTTGCAGTATGGTGCGTCAAATACGCATATCACACATTGGATGGATCATCTGTATTCGCATGTGGTACTGTACATGCCCAAAGAGCAACCATATATTGCGCTTGAGCCGGTGAGTAACGCCAATGATGGGTTTAATTTGCTGGCCCAAGGTGCGGATGGCCACGGGGTGTTTGTGTTGGCACCTGGGTGCTCACGTGAAGCAATGTCAGGGTATATGGTAGGTGAGTAATAATATGTCACCCATGCGACATCACCCATTTACGGAAGTACACAATTTTCGTGATTTAGGTGGTTATCCTACGAATAATGGTAGGATGACCGCCTATAATACATTTTTTCGGTCTGATTCCCCGCATCTCATGAATGTGCATGATCAGGCCAAAATCCGTGCGATGAAGATTCGTACGATCGTTGATTTGCGGTTTCCTGCTGAACAACACGCATTGCCGAGCCCGTTTTTTGGTGATGCAACTATTGCGTATCATACGCGTTCGATCATATCAGATTTTGGGATGTACAACACACGATTACACGAAGGAGTTCCCAAACTCTATATCGATGTCATCCAACATGATCCAAGCATATTTGCCGAGATATTTCGGGTATTAATCCATGCTGATGATGCGGCGTGGTTTTATTGTCGGGTTGGCAATGTACGATCCGGTATCGTTGCGGCAATATTGCTCGATTGTGTCGGTGTGCCGCACAATGAAATAGTCACTGACTATATGCGTACGGCGTTGTATGTGGCGCCGATTATGCAAATTATGCGCCATGAGGGATTGGGAAATGCGAGTCAAGATTTGTTTGACGCAGCGTTGTGGCCACGCCCCGAGAATATTCAGATGTTGTTGTATTTTTTGCAGCAACGCTATGGTAGGAGTGCAGGGTATCTCCATGCTGCCGGAATTACGAGTGATGAATTAAATCAACTGCATGCGAAATTCACCACCACAAGCACAACTTTATCACTCGATTGAGACATCAATTATTGCTGATAATCGGCAACTCTTTGATGTGACTCCCATTGACTGCGATGCGTAGCATGAAGTCTGCTGCATTGGCTCGTGATACTTTGGCGTTTAATGTGCGATTACTTGTGTCAATCGAATATTGCCCAGTAAATGCGTCATCAATCATGGTGTGGGTGCGTACGATGCTCCAATCCAATTGACTATGCATGATGCAATCGACATATTGTTGTGAGGCGCGTGAGAGCCGATTGGCACTGGGCGGTAACAACAATGTACTGAGTCGTTGTGTAAGCACACTTGCTTTGTTGGGGATGTGGATGTGGGTATCGCAAAAACCGACTAAGCGCGCGACACCGTGTTTTTTCATACCGTGAATCACTGTCGCAATAATATCGGCGTGAGTTGATTCTGGTTCACTAGCCGCTGGCATGATGGTGTCAATCACTGCTTCGGCGTGTTGGAAGGCGCGTTCAATACCATAACGATCGCGGGCATCGCCAATAATGACACGTAAACGTTCGTGTGATAACGGGAGTTTATTGGGTTTGCGTACAAATGCAGTGACATCGTGCCCCATTGCAATTGCTTGCCGAACCAAATGATTCCCAGTTCGTCCACTTGCTCCCAAAATCACCAGCCGCATAATGCTTTGCATTTCTGTTAAGACTACGATATATAGTATGTATATCATACATGAAATATGAATAATTGCGCAAATAATTGTGTGTAAATTCGGTATATTTTATTGTAAAATGTGTAAATTATTAAACGCTACTCTTTTGATAGCACAAAAATATGCATTATTGGGTACACCTGTGATGTAGCGTGAATCCCACATAGAATGCTATCCAATGTACAATAAGAGTAGGGTTTGTCAGAGAATGCCCTGTGCAAATCTATGTTGGGATGAGGTCGGTGTGTTATGGCAGAATTACGGTGTCACGCATGCGGAACGGCCGTTATGCCGAATTCCATTTATTGTAGTACGTGTGGTCGACTCCTCAATCAGCCACGAATCCCACGCTGGCGTGGATTAGTGACGATTATTCGGGTATTGGTTGCGCTTTGGTTGACTGGATGGATAGTGCAAGTTGCGTTACCGGTGGCGGTGCGGATTACACCACCATGTGGTGCAACCCCAAGTATGATTGCAGTAATTCCCCGTACGTTGGGATTGATTGGTTCGCAACAAGGGATGGTTGGTGGTCAAGCGTTTTTGCAAGCAGGTGACTGTAACACGGTAGCATCGTCGTGGTATAGGATTACTACAAATCAACCTGCATTGTTTGCCGCAGCCCAACGCAACCCACAGACGTGGTCGGGTTGGTTGGTAGCGACAAGCGAAAAAAATCTTGCAACAGTAACACAAATCGGTGTGCGCTGGTTGCGTGATACGATTGATATGGTATCGCATGGATATAAGCTGGTAGTGGATAACTGTACAGGCTGGTCTTGCCATTGGTAGTGTCGTTGACACGCTGGTATCAGTAATAGAAATTTAGGTAGCATGCAAAATCCAATGTTAGATGTGGCTCGTGTGCGGATGGCATTGCGTCAGCTTGATGTCAAGCCGTCACGGGCCATGGGGCAAAACTTCCTGGTCGACGCCCATGCCCTCGCCGCCATTGTTGATGCCGGTGAAATCACCCCTCAATCGTTGGTGGTGGAAGTTGGCCCAGGATTGGGAGTGTTGACGTGGGAACTCGTGCAGCAGGCTGGAGAAGTAATTTCGATAGAATTAGACAAACGCTTGATTGCGCGGTTATACGATGAATTCGCTTCATTTGCGAATCTGACCTTGGTGAATCACGACATCCTCAAAAGTGATATTGCCCAAATCACTGCGCGGCGCCCGTACCGCGTGGTCGCAAACTTGCCGTATGCGATTACTTCGCCCGTGTTGCGCCACTTCCTCGAATCCGATCACCCGCCCGAGTTGATGGTGGTGCTGGTGCAACGTGAAGTCGCCCAGCGAATTTGTGCGGCGCCGGGTGATATGTCAGTGTTGGCGCACGCCATGCAAATTCGGGCGGTGCCCGAATTGGTGGCGATTGTGCCCCCCGAAGCCTTTATGCCAGCGCCAGCGGTGCATTCGGCGGTGTTGCGCTTGCGCCACCGCGCGGTGCCACTCGTGCCACCGGCGGATGAACGCAAAGTCATGCGGGTCATCAAAGCAGGTTTTTTACATGCCCGTAAACAATTGGGCAATAGTCTCTCTGGTGGCCTCGCCGCCCATAACATCCGCATCGAACGTGATGTCGCGCAACGGATTTTGATCGAGGCTGGGATTGATCCGATGCGTCGTGCTGAAATGCTCACCATCGATGAATGGCAACGGGTCGCTACGGGAGTGGCTGCAGTGGTTGATTTGGAGTGATGACGGTGCGTCGCCACCACGGCCCGACAATTTGGTTGCGCTGTGCCAGCTGATAGCCAAAATAACCGGTCACACAAAGTGACAGTATGACACTGGTAAGCGCCGCTTCGAGCCCAAAGCTCCCGCCAGTCAACCACCACGGGCCAGCGATTTGGGCATTGATGATGCCGTGTTGGGCGATGCCCGACACGGTGACGCCATAGATGGGACCTTGGGCGATGTTCCACGCCGCATGCAGTCCGATCACGACCCATAACGAACGCGTCAAACAAAAAAGCACCCCAAACAAC
The DNA here is from genome assembly GCA_947450095.1 of Roseiflexaceae bacterium. Taxonomy (GTDB): domain Bacteria; phylum Chloroflexota; class Chloroflexia; order Chloroflexales; family Roseiflexaceae; genus UBA965. The sequence continues at coordinate 16,645 of CANFUF010000028.1, read as the reverse complement.
AACCCTGCTTCAATCGCAATCGCCGTGCTACTCCACCAATCAGCATTGGGATTGCCAGCATGTAAAAACCCAAAAATTAACCCCGAGAGCAGAATCGCCGCCCAGCTCCCAAAAAGCTCTTCGAGCATGCGTAATACCACACCGCGGAGCAGGATTTCTTCGACAATACCAGCCCAAATGCCGACGTCGATAATATCGCGCCAAGGGATATCTTGCCAGCTTTGGATGTGATAGACACCACTGATTGCCATGAGTGCAACGAGTATACTCATCATCGCCGCACCCAAAATCATCCCTTGCGCGAGTCCGCGCCAGGCGGTGGTACCAGCAAATTCACTCAGTGGGCGTTGCTCGATTCCTTTGACCAATGCAATATAGGCGAGCACGAACGGCGTGATTGCAAATAGGGTCGCACCTAAATAGCCGAGTGCTGAGGCGGTGTTCCGCATATTGAGGTATTTACTAATGGCACTTTGGATCATTGCGAGGATTGCAAGGATAATGAAAAAGAGGATGAGTTTGACAATGGGGAAGCGGAGTATACGCCAAAAAAATGTCACAGTGTTCCTCCTTGCAGTCATGGCTAACGGGGCAAAATAATCTATTTCGTAAATGATTTATTTTGCCGTGTGCGAATGCAAATACATCGACGGTATGTTCAAATTGTTTGTTGCGAATCCCACCCATAAGGTGGGATTGCTTACCCGAATCATGATGCGTTTGTTGCCGATAATCCATGGTTATTGATGCAAAAGCATCGTGTCCCCAGCGTTGAGGGTGATATTCCAGCCACTGGTGTGGCATGATGTGTCGTGATTATTGCTACGGAGTGCGGTATTGCTCCGGATGGTGACTGTGGTTGCATGATTTGCGGTAATCGTTGCGTGGGTAAGTACCCCTGCCTGCCATGTCATATCAACCACGACTCCGCCACGGGCACATAATCCCTGCACGCTCCCATTACCCCACATGGCCGGTAATGCGGGGAGCAGGTGGATTTCGTCGGTATGGCTTTGGAGCAAGAGTTCGGCAATGGCCGCTGGTGAACCGTAGCTGCCATCGATTTGGAATGGTGGATGGGCACCAAGCATACTGGGGTACGTCGAATCGCGCAATAGCCGGTAAAGTACAGCCAAGGTCGTATCACCATCGTGCAAGCGTGCATAACAGGCTGCGACCCACGCCGCACTCCAGCCCGTATGGCCGCCACCATGCTCCATGCGGGTTGCGAGGCTGGCACGGACGGCCTCGGCGAATTGAGGCGTGCCTGTGGGGGTGATTTGATTGCCTGGGTAAATCCCATACAAATGCGAAATATGGCGATGACCGAGCTCGGCTTCGGGTAAATCGTGGCGCCATTCTTTGATACGTCCCTCGGTATCGATGAGGGTCGTTGGCAATAACGGGAGCGTGCGAGTGATGTCTTGCACCCAGTTGGCGTTACTTTCGCCGAGCAAATCAGCTAAACGGAGACAGGCATCAAACAGATGTCTAATCATGGCCATGTCTGATTCGCTCGAGATGGTCAAGCCACACGGTTTGCCATCTGCGGCGACGATAAAGACATTTTCAGGTGAGGTTGACGGGTTCGTCCCAAGAGTACCATCGGGTTGTGGTTGCAACCAGTCGAGACAAAACTCAGCTGCGCCACGGAGGGCCGGCAGCGCGTGCTGGCGGGCAAAATCGTGGTCACCACTAAATTGGACATGCTCCCATAAATGGGTCGAGAGCCAGGCTGCCGAAAACGGCCACATGAACCACAAGGCCCGTCCTTTGACGGGGTTGGCAGGTGCCCAAATATCGGTGTTGTGGTGTGATGTCCACCCGCGGCACCCATAGCTGGCCGCTACTCGTTGCCCATCGACCATCAGATTGGCTACGAGGTCATGTAATGGTGCTTGGCATTCGGCCAAATTAGTCGTTTGTACTGCCCAATAATTCATCTGGGTATTGATGTTGATGGTGTAGTTGCTACTCCACGCTGGGCGCGGATTATCGTTCCAGATTCCTTGCAGGTTGGTGGCTTGGGTACCTGGGCGTGAGCCAGCAATAATCAGGTAGCGACCCATTTGGAGCAGTAATGACAGTAATCCAAGGTCATCTGTAGGAACTTCTACGGGGGCAAGTTGGGCATCATGAGCATGGTAACGCAATGCTTCATCCACCATGGTCGCAGATTGACTGTGCAGGCGCTGTAAGCGTACATCGGTGGGTAGATCATCACGACTAGTGCCTAAGTCGAGGCTCATCCGTTGAAACAATGTGTGGTGGTCGGCTACATGCCGTTCCCAATGGTGTTGCTGCGTGCAGGCGTGATTCATTGTCTGTTGCACACGGGCCACTGCATCAGCCGTCGCTGGTTGGTCAAAGCGGACAAAACTCGTGGCGGTGGTGACAACCAACGTGGCATGAGTGGCATCGCGAAGCGTGAGTGAGTGACCATCAGTACTTACCACACCGTCGTGCTGAGCAATGGCCACGAGGATGGCCCCACGCATTCCTTGACCAATGCCTCGTTCGGGTTGCGGATCATCTACATAGCTAGGTTCTACGTGGAGTGGTGCTGCATTTGTCAATAACAAGCGACCATTGACGACTTGGATGGCGGTAGTGTAGTGGCTTTGGAGTGTGATGGTAAAGGCCAACTTGCCGTATTGATCGGCGTTGAGTTCGACAAATAATGCTTGATCTGGTGCTGATACATAGGCGCGGCGTTGGTAACGTACTCCGTTGTTGACGTAATGGATGGTGTTGGTGGCGGTTGCCAAATCAAGCTCACGCATATAGTCATTGGCGGTGTCGTCGTGTTGATGGGAGATGATAAGGTCGCCGAGTGGTAAATATGACTGCGTCCATGATTCAATCATGTGAGCTTCGGTATAGGCTTCAGCCGCACGATATTCGCCATTGCTGAGTAAGGTGCGGATATGTGTGAGGTCGGCCTGGTGATTAGGGTGGTTGCCGTCACGGGGAGTGCCTGACCAAAAAGTGTCATCGTTGAGAGCGATTTTTTCGGCGTTAATATGCCCAAAAACCATACCACCGGTGCGACCATTGCCAATGGGGAGCGCTTCGACCCAGGTGCGGGCTGGTTGGCGATACCACAAACGGTTACGGTTCATCATTGAACTCCCTCTATACGGCAAAGGAATACCATCACGAACGATGATATTCCTTTGCCTACGATGATTTGCAGACGACTTAGTGTACGATTAAGCTTTTACCAGTCATTTGGGGGGCAGGTTGTAACCCAATCAAATCAAGGATGGTTGGGGCAATATCACTCAAGCGGCCGCCAGTGCGCATTTCCACGCTGGTGTACGCTGAGCCTGCAGGTGCAACCAGCATCACTGGTACTTGGTTGATAGTATGGGCGGTGAACGGACCGCCGGTATCGAGGTCAATCATGTATTCGGCATTGCCATGGTCGGCAGTGACGAGGGCTACGCCACCTTTGGCGTTGACGGCGGCTACGACCGCCCCGATGCATTGATCGACGGTTTCGACGGCGGTAATGACTGCGGGGAGCACGCCAGTATGCCCAACCATGTCTGGGTTGGCAAAGTTGACAATGATTACGTCGTATTTGTCTTCGGCGATAGCTTGGAGCAAGCCATCACGAATCCCAGCCGCACTCATCTCGGGCTGTAAATCGTAGGTAGCGACTTTGGGTGAGGCGACGAGTAAGCGTTCTTCGTTGGGGAAGGGAATTTCACGGCCACCATTGAAATAGAAGGTGACGTGGGGGTACTTTTCGGTTTCGGCAGCATGGAGTTGGGCGAGACCCGCATCAGCAATCACTTTGGCGAGTGGCACGGCGACGTCGTCATTGCCAAAGGCTGTGGTGACGGGTAAGCCCTTTTCGTATTCGGTCATGCCCACATAATAGAGATTGCTCAGAGTGGGGCGACTAAAGCCGTCGAAATCAGGCATCACAAAGGCGCGGGTGATTTGGCGCATCCGGTCTGCCCGGAAGTTGAACGAGATAATGGCATCATTGGCCTTGATAACTGCCACCGGGTGCCCTTCGGCATTGACGATGACGGTTGGCTTGATGAATTCATCGGTAATATCGGCGTTATACGAGCGTTGGATGGCGTCTGCTGCGTCAGCGACATGCTCACCAATCCCAAACACCATCGCTTCGTAGGCGATGCGGGTACGTTCCCACCGTTTGTCACGGTCCATGGCGTAGTAGCGCCCGGTCACGGTAGCGATGACACCGATGCCGATACGGGCAATGCCGGCTTCGAGGGCTGCCAGAAATCCAGCGCCACTGCGTGGCAAGGTGTCACGCCCATCGGTAAATACATGCAGGTAGACTTGTTTGACGCCGGCACGTTTGGCAAAATCCAGCAAGGCTAATTGATGATTGATATGGCTATGCACACCACCATCGCCAAGCAAACCGGTTATATGTAAATCGCTATTGTGTTTGCGGGTATGGGCGACGGCATTGAGAAATGCATCGTTATGATAAAAACTGCCATCTTCGATGCTACTGTCGATGCGGGTGATGTCTTGCATCACCACAAAACCAGCGCCGAGGTTGAGATGTCCGACTTCAGAATTTCCCATTTGACCGGTTGGCAAGCCGACATGTTTTTCGGCGGCATAAATCAACGTACTCGGGCAAGTAGCGCGCCAATGATCAAGATTTGGGGTATTGGCTTGTTTGACTGCATTGCCAACAATGTCAGTACGTTCACCAAGTCCATCAAGGATGGCCAACAATACAGGACGTGGGCGAGAATCAGACATGAATTTACTACTCCTCGTTGTGGCGGTGTGTATAACGAGACGCGCTGACTTTCAGCGCGCCCCGAACGGTACGAATCGATTTAGCGGCGTTGTTTCCCGCGTGCGACTGGTGCATTTGACGGTGCTTGAACGGGTTTGGCCGCACCTTGTTTTTGCAGGATAGCTAATAATTCTTGTTCACGGCCAAGGTGACATACCTTGAATTTGCGACCACTGCCACAGGGGCAAGAGTCATTACGTCCAGGCATGCGTTGGTCATTGCGGACGGTGCGACTTGCAGATGTATCGTCGCTGTCATCGCTGACCTGAGCTTGTTGGGCTGCTACGAGCCGTTTGAGTTGCTCGGCTTCGATTTGGCGTAAGGTTTGTTCGTACTGGAACGACACGTGGATGATTTGATAGACCACGTCGCGTTCGATATTGTTTTTGAGCTCTTCAAACATCGTAAATGCTTGGCGTTGGTATTCAATCAAGGGGTCGCGCTGCGCAATGGCTTGTAAGCCAATTTCTTGGCGCAAATCTTCCATACCAGTCAGATATTCGACCCAGTGGCGGTCGATGATGCCCAGCAACATACGCCGTTCGACATAGCGCATGTTTTCGACACCGATGGCTTTTTCACGGACTTCATAGGCCGATTCGAGTTGGGCGATGAGCTCTGCGATGATTTCGTCACGCGCCAAATCGACTAATTCTTCTTCGATGCCTGGGGGTAATAACGGATTAATGGTGCGTAATGGGCGCATCAATGGTGCCAAATCCCATTCGTCGGGATCGGTGCCGAGGTGTTGCGCCACGAGTGATTCGATTTCGGCGGTGAGCATGCCGATAATCCGACTCCGGACATCTTCGCCATCGAGAATGTGACGACGATCGGCATAAATGACGGTGCGTTGTTTGTTCATCACGTCGTCGAATTCGACGGTGTGCTTGCGCAGGTCGAAGTTATAGCCTTCCACGCGGGTTTGGGCGTTTTCGATAGAGCGGTTAATCAACCCTGCTTCGATGGGGACGTTGTCATCGACGCCGAGGCGTTCCATCAGTGATTTGACGCGCTCCATGGGACCAAAGCGCTTCATCAGGTCATCTTCGAGTGCCAAATAGAAGCGTGATGAACCGGGGTCGCCTTGACGCCCGGCCCGACCGCGCAACTGATTGTCGATGCGGCGCGCTTCGTGGCGCTCGGTACCGATGACATGTAAGCCACCGAGGGCGACGACTTGTTCGCGTTCGATTTCGGTGCGCCGACGCGCTTCGTCGAGTGCAATATTAAGCTGTTCGGGTGTGGCAGTGTCGGTATCAAGATTTTGCTCGGCCAAAATCAGGTCAACTAGCCCGTCTGGATTGCCACCCAACAAAATGTCGGTACCACGACCGGCCATGTTGGTGGCAATGGTGACACTACCCAAGCGACCAGCTTGGGCGATGACGGTGGCTTCGCGTTCGTGTTGCTTGGCATTGAGCACTTGGTGGACAATGCCGGCGCTACGCATTAGCACACTGAGCCGCTCTGACGTTTCGACCGATGTCGTACCGACGAGTACCGGTCGTCCAATTGCATATTGCTCTTGGATATCGGCGATAACGGCGTTGAACTTCGCGGCTTCGGTACGATAAATATGGTCGTCGGTGTCTTTGCGGACCATTGGGCGGTGGGTGGGGATGACGGTGACTTCGAGGTTGTAGATTTTGGCAAATTCTTCACGCTCGGTATCGGCAGTACCCGTCATGCCGGCAAGTTTTTTGTACATACGGAAGAAGTTTTGGTAGGTAATAGTCGCCAAGGTGACGTTTTCTTGGCGGGTACGTACCCCTTCTTTGGCTTCGATGGATTGGTGTAAGCCGTCGCTCCAACGTCGCCCGGCCATTTTGCGGCCGGTAAATTCATCGACGATGACCACTTCGCCATCGGCTTCGACGATGTAATCGTGGTCACGGTGGTAGATGAATTGGGCCCGCAATGCGTTTTCGAGATAGTGCGTCAGTTCGTAATATTTGGGGTCATACAAGTTCTCGGTTTGGGGAATGCGCAACAAGCGTTCTACTTTGAGGATACCCTGCATCGTCATTTGGATGCTTTTGGAACGGGGATCAATCATGAAGTCGCCATCGGGATCGAGTTCGTCTTTTTTGACTTCGTCCGGGGTGAATTTACTAGGGGTCAAGTTACGGACCAGCTGGGCAAAGCGTTTGTATTCTTGGCTACTTTCTTGGGCTGGTCCCGAAATAATCAATGGCGTCCGCGCTTCGTCAATCAAAATATTGTCGATTTCGTCGACAATCGCAAAATTGAGGGGGCGTTGCACGAGCTGTTGCTCTTCAAACACCATGTTGTCGCGCAAGTAGTCGAAGCCAAATTCGCTATTGGTACCGTAGGTGATGTCGGCATAATAGGCTTCGCGGCGGGTGACAGGGCGCCAGTGAATCAAGCGCCGGTCATCGCTGGTGGCATAGGGGTCAATGAAATCGGGGTCAAAAATAGCCGAAAAATCGTGGGCAATAACGCCTACTTGCAGTCCTAAGGTGTGGAAAATCGGTGCCATCCAGCCGGCACCTACCCGCACGAGGTAATCGTTGACGGTGATGAGGTGCACCCCTTGGCCGCTGAGGGCGTTGAGGTAGAGCGGGAGGGTGGCGACGAGGGTTTTACCTTCGCCGGTTTTCATTTCGGAAATACGCCCGCTGTGGAGGGTGATACCACCAATGAGCTGTACATCGTAATGGCGTTGGCCGTTGTAGCGTTTGGCGGTTTCACGCACGAGCGCAAACGCCTCGGGCAAAATATCATCGAGTGTTTCGCCGTTGGCGAGACGTTCTTTGAATTGTGGCGTATATGCCGCCAACTCGGCGGTACTACAACGCGCCATCGTCGCTTCGAGGGCGTTGATTTGGTTGACAAGCGGCGCTATGCGGCGGAGCTCTTTTTCAGAGCCATTGCCCAGTAGATTTTTTAAGAAATTAAACACACGCACTCCTTGTGATGACGTGACTGTACCCCTCGGGCTCAGTACATTCGCCAAAATTATACCATATGCGCTGTAAGTACGCCGATGTGATGCGCTTGGGATATCGGTATTCTAGTGATTTTCTTGTATTTTCCGCACAAAATTCCACCACGAATTACCGATTGCCCCAGCTATCCGTATAATAATGCTATGAAAACAACAACAACGTCGGTATGGTGGCTGACTGCCACCCTTTTGTGGGTTACGCAATTTAGCGTATTGGTGAGTGGGAATGCGGTAAATTTCGCCTTGATTTGGCAATTAACCGCGCTTACCCATTCACCACAAACTCTCAGTGTATTAGCTGCATTGACCCTCATTCCTGGCCTGATTATTACCCCATTCGCCGGTATCTTGAGTGATCGGTTGCCGCGGCGCTGGGTGATGCTGGGGGCCGAGGGATTGGCATTGCTGCCAATCCTCGTGCTCTGGCAATGGCGCGATGGATTGACCCCTAGTTTGATTTATGGGGTGGTGATTTGGCGGGCCGTGATGACGGCAGTCTATGTGGCGGCGTTTCAGGCGGCGTTACCCCAAATCGTCCCGAGCCAGCATTTCCAGCGGATTAGTAGCATCCAACAAGTGGTAACTGGTGGTGCGTCATTATTGACACCAGTGCTGGGTGCCATGATTGTGATGGTGCAGTGGTTGCCGTATGCGGTTGTTGGTGCCGGAATTGCGTTGCTGGTGAGTATGGCGACGGTGGCATTGACCCGATTTGCAGAACCAACTCATGGACGCTTGCGTATGCCGTGGCAACGCGATTGGGCTGATGTGCAACAACTCTATCGCCACCGCCATGGTTTGTTGCAGTTGGTGGGTGCGGCAATGGTGCTCAATATGTGTGTGTTGCCGATTTTTAGTTTGTTACCCTATCTCGTGACCGATTATTTCCATGCCGAAGCCTGGTTGTTGGCGTGGTGTGAATTTGCCGGGGGTATGGGGATGATAGTGGCAGCGGTGGTGCTGGCGGCATGGGGTGGATTTCGCCGTACCATCGTGACTTTGGCAGTGGCAGTGACGTTGCTCCTCCTCGCAATGCTGGTATTGGCGGTGACGCCAGCGCATATGCCCTATCTCTTGGTGGTCACCTTAGGGGTGATTGGTTGGGCGGCGGCGTGGGCACACGGACCACTCCTGAGCCTGCTCCAAGCCAATGTGCCGGCGACGATGCATGGGCGAGCCATGGCAGTATTGACGACTGCCATGAATGCCGCCGCTCCGCTGGGGATTATTGGTGCTGGCGCAATGGTTGGGTGGGTCGGCCCTCAGTGGTGGGCCGGGAGTGTGGCAGTGGTAGTGGTGCTGGTATTGGTTTGGGCGCTTCGTGGCCCGCTGATGGAGCTCGAGCGCTAATTTGTTGTGAATCACCGGGTTATGGTAAAAGGACTTATTTGCAATGGAATCACTTACGCCGCACCTTGCACGCCTGACCCCACAGTACGGTTGGGGTGATGCTACGACGATTACTGCGATGCAACCTGGGTTTGTCGCCCATGCCCATCGTATCGAGACTACCACTCACGTCGCCATGGTAAAAACCTACGACCGCCAACGGGCTGTGACTGCACGTATGCTTGAATACGCGCCGTTTTATCTCGAAGTGACGGCATGGCTGGCGCAACAACCTGAATTGCATAATCGGCTGACATACCCCTATGCGCTTCCGCATGGTGGCTATCTGGTCGACGATGGCCAATATGTCTCGGCGTTGTTTAATTTCATTGCTGGGGTGACTCCTCGTGAAGTGCCGTTGACGATGCCCCAACAATTGCACTTGGTGACCACGGTAGGATTGATCCATCGTATGACTCCCCAAGTTCCACTGCCGCTCGTTTGTCGCCAAGAGACCTTTGTAGTGCGTTGGGGTCAGGTATTCGACCAGCTCTTGCATCACGGCTGGGACGGACTCATTCCCGAGGTGCAGGCAATGCTTGCACCGCATCGGGATGCGTTAGGGACGCTACTAACGCAACTCCGTGTGCTTGGTGATCAATTGCGTACTCGCGATTTGCCATTTGTCTTGTGTCATACCGATATTCATGGTTGGAACACGATAGTGACGGACGAGACTACGCATCTCATTGACTTCGAGGGGTTGGTGCTGGCACCGGCCGAGCAAGATTTGTTTTGTTGGTTCGACGATCCGCGCTGGTCGGATATTTTTGCGACCTATGCACAGGTGGTGGGTGGTTATCGTATCGATGCGCAGGCGCTGTTGTTTTATCAGCTTAAACGCTACCTCGAAGACATTTACGAATGGGTGGCCGAATTAATTGTGCCGCAGATTACTCCGGCAGATTTTACGCGCTACGCGGGTGAGCTTCAGCGTGATCTGCGGCGGAGTGTGGCGATGCTGGATGCGGGGCAACGCATCAGCACGCGCTTGGCCACCGGATGATTGTGTGGTGATTATTCACGATGGCCGGTATATTTTTTTCATAAAAACAATAACGATACAAAAAAATACCCCTCGCGATGCGGTGTTGCTACCGTGTCACGAGGGGTGAATCTATGGGTTATTAGGGTAATTTGAATACCATCACACGATGATTGTCGCGGTCGACCACATAGATTTTGCCGTCTGGACCAAATGCGACACCACTTGGATTGGTGAATGAGGCATTGTCGTTGCCACTCCCACCCCAGCGCAGGGTTTCGGTGCCATTGGCGCCGCTGAGTGAGATTGCGTTCTTTTTGGGGATGGCTGCGGCAATTTTGCCACCTTGAATGGCGACGTAAGGGTCGTCATAGGTTTGGGCTTGCCAGCCGTTGATGCGCCAGGTGGCAATCGGGGTTGGGTTGGTTTTGCCGTTGCCATCGGTGGCAAAATACTGGACGCGACCATTCCACGTATCACCCACTGCTACGCTGCCATCTGCATCAACAGCGACCCCAATTGGCTCGTTGAATTGGCCATCACCGGCGCCAAATGAACCCCATTGGTACAAGAATGTACCCTTGTCGTCGGTGACGACGATGCGCTTATTGCCGGTATCGGCCAGATAGATGTGCCCATCGGCGCCTGCGGCAATACCACGGGGGCCAAAGAAACCCAATGGTTTGGCAGCGTTGCCTTCTACGGTGCCATCGGTCATTGCGGCGGTCCGACCTTCGCCGAAGTCTTGGTCGCCTTTGCCCCAAGTGGTAACCCAATCACCGGTTGGTGAAAGCTTGACGACGCGGGCATTCCAAGTGTCAGCGACGTAGATACTGCCATCGGGACCAATCGCAACGCCACGTGGTTCGTTGAATTGATTGGGTCCATTGCCTTTGCTACCGACACGCTTGCGCTCGCTGCCATCAGCACCATAGATCACGATCTGATGATTCTCGGTATCGGCAACGATGACGGTGCCATCTTTGCCAACGGCAATCCCACGGACATTGCCGAGATTATTGAGGTCAATGGTATGATCTGCGACGATTTTGTAGGTGGCACTGGCGGCAGCGCTAGTCGTACTACTACCGCCACTGCCACCGGCTAAATCTTTGCGGACCCAGGTTTGCATGGATCGCCCACCAATGGTGAGATTATCGGGGAGCTGACGATACATCAAGTAACGCCATGTCGTCCCCCAATGACTGCGGTCGAGTGGCCACATAATTGGGGCCAATAATGATGGTAACTGGGTGGTATCGAGGGCGGTACAGGCTTCGGCTGCTTTACGGGCGCTTAGTGAGCTGTAATAAAACGCTTTGTAGCCACTCCCGGTGGGATTACATTTGTCGCCTTCGGGGAACCACCAATTGAGTTGACCATCCATCAACTTGACGTAATTGGCTTCGAGTGCTGTTTGAGCCGCGTCGTTGACGTGATCTTTCGAAACCAACACGACTGGTGCGAGCTCTTGCCCACTATTGTCGGCATTTTGGACATTAAACGAATCAGGAGTTGCTGCCGTAAAGAACTTATCGTCGCGGTCTTCGAGGCGTTTCATGTCACGGAAGTACCATTGGAATGGCCAAGCCAAACTTGCGCCGTCGGAACCACCGACATCCATGATAATCGGCATCGATAGGCCGCCAGCGATATCACCGTTGGTGCGTTGATTGCGAGTTTGATTGATGGCCAAATCGCGTACCAGTTTGACAATCCGCGGCACATCTGGTGAGGTTTGGGTATAGACCATTGGGTCGCGGGCGGTATCTGGTGCTTCAAAGTTAATCAGCCAGCTTGCGCGCACGGTGTAGGCGGCAAGCAAGACGACTACAGTCAACAGCACCAACCGGCCAATTTCGGCATAGCTGGTTTTGCTTGCCAAATAAAACAGACCATACAACAAGCCAGCAGTCACCAACAACGGGAAGATGCCTTGGACGGAATTGGTGCCACCACTGAGTTGCGCCATCCCGACGGCGAGGGCCGCCAATGCCAAAATTGTGGCGCCAGGCACCAGCCACAAATTGCGGCCAATCGGCGTTTTTAAGCCGGCAATGATTTGCATGACGCCAATCACCACCAAGATAAATGCGGGCACGGCAATGTGAATCGCCAGCCACGGCATTTTTTCGCCGGCCCACGAAAAGAAGACTAACACGCCCATGAACCAATAGATGACAAAGGTCAAGAAGAAGGATAATTCGGGGAGTGTGCTTGCCCCGGTGCGACTGGCTTGGAAGCGTTTGACGGCGGCAACAATGGCTGCAATCACAATGCTAATGGAGCCAAACAATGCTAATGGCTCGTTGAGCCCCATGAGCATCAAATAGTAATACCAAGGTTGATCGCCACGGGCGACGCTTTGTTGTGAGCCTAACCAATAAGCAAGCCCTTGGTAGAGTCCATCCAAAATACCACGGGGGTCGGTGAAAAACACGCTATAGAAGAGTACGAAGATGCCGATTGCAATACCGAGTGCGATATACAAATCGTTACGAGCTTCGGACCAGAGGTGTTTGGCAAGCGGCGTGATAATTGGTGTACTTGGCCAAAGTTGGATGAGTGCCAAACTAATACCCGCAATGAAGAACATGACCACAGCAATCCCACCAGCATTCAGCGATGTGGTAAGTTGACCGCTCCATATCCCACTCAAAATCAGCGCTTCGATGAGTAACGACAAACCAACGATTGCCAGTAAGGCGATATTGAGGATGCGTTGGGGCAACTTTTCGCTGGCGACGCGTACCCCAATAAACCACACAAATAAAAAGGCGATGATATAGTAGAGTTCGTGGGTAGTGGTGGCTAAGCCAATGCCGGCAGCCATCAGCCACAACCAGGCCCGGTTGCGGCTATCGATGTAGCGGAACAAGCCGATCACAATCCAGAATTCCCACAAAATCATCAGACCATCGTGACGAGCAAAGCGGGTAAAGTACAAAATCACGGGGCTCAATGCCACGGCTGCGGCTGCAACCAAGGTGCCGTTGCGGCCGAGGTATGGGCGCAACCACAACACCGATGCCGTCAAGCCAATGCCGGCCAAGGCTTGGGGTAAGCGTGCTTGCCATTCGCCATCACCAAACAAAAAGTATGAAATGAAGGTGAAAATGTAGAGCGATGGTCCGTGATATACCGGATCATAACAATACAAATCCGATGAACGGTCACCCGCACAGGTGAATGGACCCGCTCCAGTGAAAAACCGCCAAGAGACCCAGGCATGAATTGATTCGTCGTGATGCATTGCCATGTCACCCAAACGCGTCAAGTGGAGCAAAATACTCGCAATAAAAATGAGCACCAGCGCCACGGCTTCGTACGAAATACGTGGCTGATCAACAGCAGTTGATTGATCGAGCGTTGTTTCATGATCAGACATAATATCTCCCACAGTCACGTGTTATTAGCGAGCGCCGAGGCCGAGGCTCATGTACGGCGCAATCTCAGGACGAATTGCCACATAAAAATCCGATGACCCTAACGGGAATCCGGTATCGCGGTACATGTAATAGCGCCATGTTGCTACTGCAGTATCGCTATTGAATGGTTGCCGCAACACTCTTGTCAAGAGCGAGGCGTTTTCTTCCACGGGATCGCTATACCACTTCGCCGACAGCCGATACATCTGGTCTTCGGGGAACCACCAGCGTAATGGGTATTTTTGGATGAGGAAGCCAGGCAAGGTATTGTCGTCGATGCTCTTGAGGTTTTCGTCAAGTACCACGATGGCCATAATATCATCGCCGGGTACTGCTGGTGCACCAGGGGGTTGTTCGACTTTGTTGGTGAAATGGCGCATATACCAATCCCAAATGGTTTCGTTGTCGTGCCAAATGGGCATACTCATATCACCATAACGACTCATCGAGGCGTTGGTCAAATCATGCACTACCCGCAAGGCATCGGGTGTGGTTTGGGTATAAATCATCATTTCTTTGGGGGTATCGCCACTCGCATAGCTCAAGCGCCAGGCACTGCGGACTTCGTAGAGTGCGAGTGTGCCACTCAAGGCAAACACGAGCATTCCGATACTCCATAATTTGCCATGACTCGGCAGGTGGGCCAATGCAATCACCCCCACCAATACGATGTACCCTACCGGGATCCACGGCGTAAGCCAGGCGTAAGTACTATCTGGTTTGATGGCAATCATCAGTAACACTGTAGCGACAAATCCCAAAATTCCACTCATGCCAATCACTGTAATCACGCCCACTTTGCCATTGGCTTGTTGGCGATGATTGGCAATCCACAGGTCGATTAATTGCCCAGCACCCCACGCCGCCAAAAACGTCAGCGGGGTCAATGGGTGAATCGTCAGCCATGGCATTTTTTCGCCAGCCCACGAGAAAATCGCAAATGATCCGAGTGACCACCATGCAAAAAGCATCCCAGTGGCCAACATGGCGCTTGGTGTGCGTCCTGCACGGATGGCTTTCACGACTTGGACAATCATGAGCACCGCACTTGCCAATGCAGCAATGACAACCAACGGCTCATATACCGCCAACATCACTGCATAATAATGGTTTGGCTGACCACCGCGTTTGACGTTGTGTTGGGCTAACCAATACAGTAGTGAACCGGTCGTGCCACTGATAATCCCCACTGGATTATAAAAGAAGGCACTAAAAAAGAGTACATACGGGATTAGTGCCAATCCCAAGGCTTTGAGCACACGATTGTCTGAGTCTGCCAAACTCGCAAACGCGGTGATGAGGGGATTGGGATTTTGCAAGGCGCGTTGCCACAACGTCATGCCATCCCGGACGCGCTTCCAAACCACATACCACAATGCAATGGCTCCACTGAGCGTGAGTAAGAGCGCCGCCAAAATCGCTGGATGACGGAAGAATTGCCACAATTTGAAGAAATAGGCACCCCAATCATTGTCCGATTGGTTCCGTACACACAAGGCATACATGTTGTCAACGGTTTCGAGTGGCCCCAACCCAAAAATAGGCCCAGGCTGTTTGGATTGAATGGGATTATCAACGTAATCTGTTAATGGACTACTCGGGCAGACATAATTCCCACTTTTGCGTGAAATAGTGATGTCTTCGGTAGGATTGATTGCGGGTTGGGCTTTGCCAGGTAAGACAAATACACACCCCACCAACACAATTCCAACAGCTGCTACAGCGATTAACCCTGGCCGCCAGACCTGCCAAAAAAAGACCGCTATAATCACGGGCAAGAAGATTGCAATGAAGAGGTAGGTCGTTTCGAGGGTGGTCAACATTAAACTCAATGCCACCGCACCCACAATTAACCATTGTGGTTCACGACTTCGGGCATAGCGCAAGATGGCAATCACTACCAGTACTTCAAACAATACCGCATAAATATCATGACGAAAAAAGCGCCCGATATACAAAAATACCGGAGACGCAAGCATCACGATACTTGCAATTATCGCTCCAGTACGCCCGATTTCACGACGTAATAAATACGGCGTTAATCCCAATGCAATACTAAAAATCGCTGGGGTAATGCGGGCGGTAGCGTCATTGTCGCCAAAGAAAAAATACCCCAAAGCGCCCATGACATACAGAAATGGGCCATGGAGTAATGGGTCATGGACAAAGCCAAGTCCGGCGAATAATGAGTACGAGTAGTCGGCGTGTAAGGTTTCATCGTGGTGTAAAGCACGGTCACCCAGCCCCCAGAGCCGTGTGATAATGCTTAACCCCAAGATAACCAAAAACACCACATGATCCCATGTGAGCACGAGCGACTTTGACTGTGGCGCAACGGTGGTTTTTGCTGTCATAGAGATATTTCATAAAAACACGATCCGCTTGAAGTATACCATGAAAATATTGTATGAATGATGAAGTAAAAGAGTGTAATGTGAATGTGATAATAGTGGATTTTTTTGTATTTTTGGCAATAAAAATAAAACATTCTTTCGCAACCTAATCATGAAATAGACGACATGCTTGCTTCCGTTATATATAGTGAAAATATAATTATTATTCCGTGTTATCCACCGGAAATAAGCAGGACGCAAGTCTGTTCATCGCTATTGCGATTTCGGTATCGGGTATAGAACTGAGAATTTGTCCAAATAGCATTACGATGGTAAAAGATGCGTATGATCGTTATGGCAGAGTAGCTGCCATTCTACACGTTGATCAAACGGGCTTACCCGATGATGCCACGTCGTGAATGCCGTGTTGCGGGCAGGGAAGGCGACGCGCCGCCGCACGCCCGCATTGAGATCACATGCCCATAAAAATGCGCACTCAATTACTCCCCCGTGACAGACTATTGCAATGCGTTTGCCGGCGTGGAGCGTGGCAATCGTATTGAGTGTCGCCGCACAGCGCAAGGCGAATTCATTCCAACTTTCGCCATTGGGTGCGACTTTGGTATGGACATCTCTGATGGCATGATCAAATGTCGGGTATTGTTGCGATACGTCACGATAATTCATGCCATCGATTTCGCCTACGCGTAATTCATGTAACCCATCTTCCCACGTAAT
>CANFUF010000027.1 GCA_947450095.1 Roseiflexaceae bacterium | reverse complement strand
CGGGTCGTGAAACATTCCAGCGCTGAAGGTACTGCAAGGTTGCCTTGTGGGAGACTAGGTCTGTGCGCCATCCAATATGAACCAACCCCTAATTCGTAAGAATTAGGGGTTGGTTTTTTGTGTTATTGACCATACGCGATATTGTCTGTGTCTCTCGCAGGGCACGCAGAGAACGCAGCGGCAGTCATCACTTCTTGCTTCCTACTTCATAAGGGCGAATAGCGGCAGTCATCACTTCTTGCTTCCTACTTCATAAGGGCGAATAGCGGCGAATAAATTCTCCGGCATGATTCGCCCCTCCTTCAATTGGCAATCAGCACTAAGATAGCGTATAATGCCAATGTGGCGTGCACGAAGCGGAGTGGTCCCACCCCGTCCCATCCCGAACCGGGTCGTGAAACATTCCAGCGCTGAAGGTACTGCAAGGTTGCCTTGTGGGAGACTAGGTCTGTGCGCCATCCATTAAAACCCTCAGCTTAGGCTGGGGGTTTTGTTATACTCCTGCGGGCTACCGTGATGTACAATAATTGCGAAGCAACACCAGTGAAGTGTGAAGGAGCACTACTGTATGCAACCATATGCGCTAGCCGCCAGTGACGGCAGGACCGTTGAGTATGGTATCCCGTTTTTGATAAAACTCGGAGAATGCGCACATGGTCGTGGTCTGGCAATCGTGCAATATACGGCACGATCGGGTGAAGAACCACCTGAACATGTGCACCTCACTGAGGATGAAGTCTTTTATGTTATTAGTGGGCGTTTGACGTTTGTATGTGGTGGCGCAGAGTATCCAGTTACGGTCGGTGGCATGATGGTGCTGCCTGCAGGCATCGCGCATACCTATATGTTGGCAGCAGGCGAAGAAGCCCAGGTATTGGCGATAACCTACCCGGTCCAATCTACACCAGACGGCTGGAGCGGTTTTGTCGCTGATATGGAGTAGGCAAATAGCTAAGTAGTATGAATATGGAGGTCCAAGTGCGTATCCCAGAGGTCGATGCCTATATCGCCGCAGAACTAGAACCCAAACAATCAACGCTTCGCATGATGCGTGATATGATCCACGAAATCGTACCGGACGCGAATGAGGTGATTAGTCACGGCGTGCCGATGTTTGTGGTACGTGGTAAGAAGTTTGCAGGTATTGCAGCCTTCAAGCAGCATCTCGTCTATGCCCCACAGAGTAGTACCGTGCTCAGCCAGTGTGCTGAGGAATTGACGGGATATGTCGTGTCAAAGGGCTCTTTCCAGTTTGCCGTAGATGCCCCGCTCCCCCGCGCGCTGCTCGAGCGACTAATTGCGATTAGACTCACCGAAATTGCATAAAACAGGTACTGCACGGTTGTCTTGTGCGCACCTCGGGCTGTACGCCATACGTATTCACCATCGCTTATTCACCCGAGTAGCGGTGGTTTTTTTATGACCAGATCATTGCGTAAATACGTTGTAGATAATATCGTTTTTTGACGTAAAATAAACTATCGCACGACGTGAATATGCAAAAATGAGGTTTTTATGGCAAGAGCACCACGAGGTACGCCACTTTTTCCGACACTGACAGAATGGTATGCCTTAAATCCCGATGGGAGCAATGATGCGTTGCAAAAATTCAATGCCATACCGGAAAGTCTCCATCAAAAATTGACGCATGAGATTACGCATACAGGTGATGATGCCTTGCGAGTATGGCAAAACGTATCACAACAGCTTGCACTTTATCAGCAACATATTGTCACCGGAATGAGTGCCCCTGGTATGCATACCTATTTTACCAATATTGGGGTGTTTACGACGCTGTGTGCGATTTTTGAAGACCGTTTGAATTCGTTATTTCATTATCGGTGTACGCAAGTATTTGGGAATCTGATGCCCAAAAATCCGCGTTTTGTTGATATCCCACGGAAAGCTGCGTTTTTGTGTGATTATGATGATATCGATGTCAATATGCGTGAAGGGCTACGAAAATACGCCGAATGGCGCAATGCCATTGTGCATCAAATACACTATCATGCTGATGTGTTGCAGCCAGTGGTATTTGAAGCGATTTACACCCTCTATCAAATTGCGCAACGGCTACGGCAACGCCAAAAAAGTGTGCTAACTCGTGAAAAAAATAAATTCCCTACCCATGATGTAAGTACGACGCAGCTCATGCAACTGGTGCAAGCGGCACCACGAGCAACGGTTTCCCAAATCGATATCCATCATATCATGGGTGGTGGGCATGACAATTTATTGCCATTTCGACTTGGTCAACCAATATACGCGGCGGTGAACAATACCAATAAAGTGTTTCTCCAAGCTCCCCATGTTGGTGATATCGATATATGGTGGTCGTTAAAATCTGCGAATTATACTTGGTATGATGTGCCGGTATTTATGAAAACGGGCCAGGGTTTGCGGTATATTGCACAAAAATCACTGAGCATCGAAGGTATTACTGCGAATCGTGTGACATTTACTACGCTGTAATTATATCAGTGCCAAAATTCACTACCCTATTGGGGACCAAAAGCACTTTGGATGCCACTTAATGCGGAAATCGAGGGCGTGGCGAAAATCTGATTTTCGCTAATCAAGAACAACTGGCTGGCGCCGACGAGTAACTGCTGTGGGTTGTTGGTAAATTGCCCAAAATACCCCCGGAACTGTGGGGAGGTTCGCACATCATAGGCCACAATTGCGTTCAATTCCATCAGTGGTTCTAGCCCAACTGCATACAAATAGCTTCCTGCCTGCGAGAGCTGGAGGTGTTTGTATTGCAATATCGGTTGCTTGATTGATGTCATGTACTTCACTTCGAGCGTGAATTCATTGATGGAATAGGTGAGGATGACTCCCGAAATTGCTGCATAAATCGTATGCGTCCGGTTCATGGCCGCTGATGTGGTGCGAATGACGATATCAGCAATGGGATTCGTGGTGACGTAGGTGCGATTGATGATGAATGATTGTCCATTGCTTTTCAATGAGGTGATATACCCTTGGGCAATCATTTTTTTGGACATGGCATTCCCTGCCACAATCACGCGGAATTCGCTGTTGGCAATCGCCGTAATTGCAGTGGGTGGTCCAGTGAGTTGAATGGCATTACCGACTTGTACTGGCAATGAAGGGTTACTAATATCGATCATTATGAGTTGCCCGAATGGTGCACGGGGATTGCTGGGATTGGCTATAGTCGTGCCAATATAGACATACCGTCCAGTCATCAGCACGACTTGGGGAACTTCTGACGACGTGCCAAACCACGCACCTTGGGGAACAGCACTCCCGCTACTAGTGTCGTAGAGCTGCAATGCGATGGTATTGCTGTTCATTTTGCCTACCACGCCGATTTGATTGGGTTCATTGATATTCCGCGTGATACGCGCTGCCGTCAGCATGGGAATATCATCGGTACTATTGACCGATAAATCGTTGGTATTACGGCTAATCAAACTTGGCAATACTGCAGTGTTGGGATCCCCCCGGGTGAACCCGTAGATGATGGATTCATCCGCAGACAATACTATCCCCACAATATCACTGGCACTGGTGATACTGCCGTTATTGAATACTACTTTTGTGGGGGTCATTGTGACGGTATAGCTGGGCGTGACAGTCATACTTGCGGTGGGCGTCAGGGTAATGGTGCGACTCTCTGTTTGGGTCGGGCTAATCGTGCGCGTATATGTTTCAGTACGCGTGTTGGTTGGCCGCCGCGTTGATGTTTCCGTGCGAGTCCGTGTCCCCGAGCCACTCAATACTTCGTTGGTAGCATTGATGTTGTCGCTTACGCGTGTTTGAGTTTGTGGGATGCTCGTGGCTCTTTGTTCGATGCGTAGGGCAGTTGCCGTTGCACGTTGGTTCGCAAGTGCCATTTGGGTGAGTTGATTGCTGGTTTGTTTGGTTTGCGTCCGTTGGATGTTCACGGCTGACTGGGTTTGGGTACGTACCAAACTCGTCGCCGTTTGGATGACATAACGGGTTTGTGTCAAATTAAGATAATAGCGGACTGTTGCGGTGAATGGTTCTGGTGTCGATGTGTCACGAGCTATTGCAGTTGGCGTAGCTGTGCGACTTGGCGACCCCAGTAATACTTCACTGGTGGCACTGGCACGGTCGTTATTGCTATTAGTTTGGGCTGTGGCGTTGGCATCAGCGGTGGCAATAATCGCGACTAATTTGGTTTCAGTCGCGATGGCGAATTGGGTCATTACTGCGGGCACAAAGGTTTGTGATGGCGTAGCGGTATTGGTAGGGGTACGTGTTTTGCTGGGTGTCTGGGTGATAGTAGGTGAGCGTGTTTTGCTGGGGATAAGGGTATCACTGGGGGTAAGGGTATCACTGGGGGTAAGGGTATCACTGGGGGTAAGGGTATCACTGGCCGTTGGCGTATCGGTGCGGGTATTACTGGCGGTACGGGTATTACTGGCAGTACGGGTATTACTGGGGGTAGGGGTATCGCTAGGGGTAGGGGTGTCGCTGGGGGTAGGGGTGTCGCTGGGGGTAGGGGTATCGCTGGGGGTAGGGGTATTGGTACGGGTTGGTGTGTTCGTCCGGGTGCTGGAGGCAGTGGGAGTGCTGGTGCGGGTGGGAGTGCTGGTGCGGGTGGGAGTGCTGGTGCGAGTTGCCGTTGCCGTTGTGGTATTGGTGGAAGTTCTGGTAGCAGTAGCCGTACCAATACTCGAAAAATTGCTCAAGACGGTTGGCACATCATATTGCATGACGCCACCATCACCAATTTGGCCGTTACTGTTGTCGCCCCAACAATAAACGAGTCGGGCAGTACTAATCGCACAGGCATGACCTTGTGACCGCGCTACACTACTGGCATCAGCGATGCCACTCACCGCTACTGGTGCAAGCGCGCCGCTGCCTGAATTATCGCCCATGCCGGCTTCACCCCAACAATAGGTGATGCCACTCGTGGCGATAGCACAAAAACTGCCGCCACTACTGACCCCTGCGCCTGGGATCCCTCCTGAAAGGGCGGTGATCCCGGTTAAGCCACTGACTTGTTGGGCGGCATTAGTCGCGGTGTTATCGCCACTGCCCAACTGGCCACTGGTATTGTCACCCCAGCACCATACGGTGCCGGTACTTTTGAGGGCACAAAAACTGGCTGCACTGGCGGCGATATCACTGATACCCGTCAGGGTAGCGCTAGACATATCAACGACCGTAACGGCGCTCGAGCCACTACTATCGGTACTCCCGTCACCGAGTGCGCCGGTACTATCATCACCCCAACACTGGACTTGGCCCGTCGTAAGCAGCGCACAGCTACTGTCGGCACTGACTGCCACTTTGTTGGCCGTAATACCCGCCACCAGATAGGGTATGGTAGTGGTACCACCGCTATTCGTGTTATCACCTGTCTGCCCGTTGGCGTCATTCCCCCAACAATAGAGACTGCCACTCGTGCGGATTGCACAAATATGCGTTGGCCCGACACCGAGCTGGGTGACGCCATACAGGTGCAAAATGACACTACCCGGGTCGAATCCACCGAGGCAGCTCGTGCCACAACCGAGCTCGGCCGCGCTGCTTTCGCTGCCCCAACAATAGACGCGCCCGCCCCGTACGATGACACAGGTGTTATCACCGCCACCGACGATTTTGACCGCATTAAACGGCAAGGCTGGGGTGGGAATTAATTGGGTCACAAAGCCGCCATTGCTGATTTGTTGGCCCCAACACCACACCACCCCAAAATTTGTGGCGAGACAGCTACTTTGGTTGTGCAAGGCTAGCATACCGTTGCTACTATAGGTTTGCACGATAGGGGCGGGGGTTGCGGTATTGACGATTGTCGGCGTGAGTTGGAGCGTGGCTGTGGCGTTGATAGCGACGATGGTGGCACTGGTATCGAAACTGCCGCCACTGCCATTACTCACTACTTTGATCCCGGTATAGGTGGCGGTATCGCCGGTACCTAATTGCCCAGTGGCGTTGTTGCCCCAACAACGTACCGTGCCATCGGTTTTGATGGCGCAGGCGTGATTGGCGCCACTGGCAAGGCGTACCGTGCTGTACTGTAAATCGCTGGCGCGCGCTAGTGGAGCAAAGGCATTGCTTGTGCTGGCATTACCTAATTGATATTGGTCACCTTGTCCCCAACAGCGCACACTTTTGTCGCTGGTCAGGGCACAAATAGTTTTGGCGTCGACACCGATGCTGATACTGACGGCATTGGTAATCCCCGTCGTCACCCACGGACTCGCCATGCCAAAATCGTTGCTGTTGCCATCGCCGTCATAATCGGCATTGCCTAATTGACCGACATCATCCGCGCCGGCACACACCACCCCGCCGCCCCGCCGGACGATACAGCTGTTGGTGAGTCCAACCGCGACGTCACTGGCGTCGATGATGTCGTGCATGGCGGGCACTGCGGCATAGCCATCACCGGCATCACCGTATTGACCATATTGATTTGATCCCCAGCACAGCACCAATCCGCCGATTTGGACGGCGCAGGCATGTGTGGTGCCGATGGCAATGGTGCGGATGTCGCTGATACTATTGCTGAGCGTGGGCACCAAAATATCACTCACCGCCCCACTCATACCAAGCACGGGGGCTGCTAGGCCCCAACAATACAACGAATTATCGACTTTGACGGCACAGGTTGTCGCTGCCCCAGCACTGACTTGCACCACATCGCTACTCAGATCGGTGCCACTGACTTGGGTTGGGCTGGTGGCGTTATTGTTGTCACCGGTACCTAATTGGCCATGGTCGTTGTGCCCCCAACACCACAGGGCATTGCTACTGTCAATGGCACAGACGTGGCTACTGCCAGCACTCAATGATGTTATGTTGCTGAGTCCTGTGACCTGGACCGGTACATTGCTCATCGTCGTGGTGCCGATGCCCAATTGACCGTAGGTATTGTCACCCCAGCACCACACATCGCCGCTACCGGTGAGGGCACAACTGAAATCCGTGCCCACCACGATGTCTGGTGCTCCCGCCGGGATACTCCGTGACGGGGCGGCCACCCCGACCTGGTAACTAAAGATTGATATAATCACCACCACCGCAGTGGCGACAAAGTTGTTCAAGGAAATAAATCGCTGCACGTGTTGCTCATTTGGCATTTTTTACCAATAACCTACTATACTCTGTAAAAGTGTATATATATAATATTAATGATTACGATATCATGAAAATTGGGAGAGCGTAAAGTGATATTGAATGAATTATAATTTACTTTACGCCAATTTCATCGTGATACAGATTCGCTTCCGTTGCCATGGCGTATAAATTGCCACTTGGGCAGGGGCGTATTACAATACCACCCAATGAATGATTTGGATGAGGCGAGCAATGCAACTCAACGGTTTTCATCATCTCACGGCGGTGACCAGTCATGCCCGTGGGAATGTCGATTTTTATACACAGATTCTCGGTATGCGCTTGGTGAAAAAAACGGTCAACCAAGACGACGTCAGTGCCTACCATTTGTATTATGCTGACGCCCACGGTTCACCCGGCACCGATGTGACTTTTTTTGATTGGGCCACCATCGGCCCCCAGCAACCCGGCACCGGCGCCATCGACCTAATGGCGTTGCGCGTCGATAGCCGGGCCGCCATCGACTATTGGGTGGCACGTTTTGATGCCCACCAGGTCAGCCACGGCGAGCTGTTTTTGTGGCATGGTGACCGCATGGCAGTGCACTTTGCTGACACCGAAGGGCAACGCTTGCTACTCATCAGCGACGAGGGTGTGCCTGGGGGCGTGGCGTGGGACAAAAGCCCGGTGCCAGCCGCATACGCCATTAAAGGGATTTTCGGCGCGGGGATTACGGTGCGCAATCGCGAGCAGATGACGTTGTTGTACCGCGACGTATTGGGTTTTGAGTTGCTGAGCGAAGGGGTCGACCCCAACAATCCCCTGCACTATCAATATTTGTTTGCGGCGGGTAATGTGGTCGGTGGGGCGTTGATGGTGCAGGTGGCGCCTGATTTGCCGCCCAGTCGGTTGGGGTCAGGTGGCGTGCATCACATGGCTTTCCGGGTGCCCGACCAAGCGGCGCAGGAGTTTTGGATCGAGCGCTTGCAACGGGTAGGCTTGCAACCGACCCACAGCATCGATCGTTTTTACTTTCGCTCGGTGTATGCCCGGGTGCCGGGCAACGTGCTGATCGAAATCGCCACTGACGGGCCGGGATTCGCCACCGACGAGCCGATCGAAACGATGGGTGAGACGTTGGCGTTGCCCCCCTTCCTCGAGCCACAGCGGGCCCAAATCGAAGCAGGCCTGCGTCCGATATAAATCGACACCCGTATTGAGGGGATTGTGTTATGGCAGATATGCCAACCTATTCGGTGATTATCCCAGTCTACAACAGTGCCAAAATCGTGTCGCTGGTGATTGCGCGCACGATAGCGTTTTTTGAAAAACAAGACTGGAGTTACGAGATTATCCTCGTCAACGACGGCAGCCGCGACAATAGTTGGCAGGTGATTGCCGCCCAAGCGGCTCAACTGCCCCACGTGATTGCGATTAATTTGTTGCGCAATTACGGGCAGCACAATGCGGTTTTTTGTGGCATTGCCCAGAGCCGTGGCGAATATGTGATTACCATTGATGATGACTTGCAAAACCCTCCCGAAGAAATCATCCACCTGGTCAATCAGATGCAGGCGGGCAATCACGACGTGGTGTTTGGGCGCTTCCGCCAAAAACAGCATTCGCTGGGGCGGCGGTTTGGCAGCGGGTTGATTCGGATGATTAACAATCGGGTCTTTTATTGTCCCGCCGACATCGTGCCGTCCAACTTTCGCTTGATGCACCGGGCCGTGATTGATCGCATGATGGGCTACAAAACGGCCTACCCCTACACTACTGGTTTGGCGTTGATGTTTGCCCAATCAATTGGCAACGTATGGGTCGAGCATCGCGAGCGTCACGAAGGCAAAAGTAATTACAATCTGGCGCGTATTTTGAGCTTGGTGTTACGGATTTTGTTCAATTATTCGGTGTGGCCGTTGCGCTTGGTGACGGTAACGGGATTTGTGATTTCGTTTGTGAGTTTTTTTGTAGGGGTCATCTTAGTGATTCGCCGGCTCCTCGACAACATCCACACGCCGGGTTGGACGGGAATTATGGTGATGTTGGCGGTGCTCAACGGGCTGATTATTTTGATGCTGGGCATGTTGGGTGAATACACGGTGCGGATTTTGCAACAGATGAATTCCAAAGAAACTTATCATATTAAGGACATTGTCAGCCATGACGCCTAAACATTTTTTTATTGGCGGTGCCCAGCGCTCGGGCACGACCTACACCTATCAGTTATGTGCTGACCACCCCCAGATCGAGATGGCGCACCCCGTCAAACCCGAGCCCAAGTTTTTCATGAATCCCGACTTGGTGTCCAAAGGGCTGGATTATTACCGCAGTACGTATTTTGGGCAAAAAAACGATGTGGCCATGTACGGTGAAAAAAGCACCAGTTACATTGAGGTGGCCTATGCGGCGCAGCAGATTGCCGTGCATCTGCCAGACGCCAAGTTTGTCTTTATCTTGCGCAATCCAATCGAGCGGGCCCAATCGAATTATTGGTTTAGCGTCAAAAACGGCTTTGAAACGATGCCTTTGGCCGAGGCGCTATATGGCGAGGCGACGCGGGTGGCCCAATACGACCCCCGCAAAATTTCGGTGTCGCCCTATGCCTACCTGCAACGGGGGCGCTACATCGACTATTTGCAGTTATATGAGCGCTACTTTGACCGTAGCCAGATCCATGTGATGATTTATGAGCAGGTCGTCAAAAACGCCCAGGCGGCCGCAGAATTGTATGCGTTTTTGGGGATTGACACGGGGCACGTGCCGGCCAGTCAGTTCCAAGTCATCAACGCCAACGAAGAGCGCTCACACGAGCCCTTGGCGCCGGCGTTGCAGACGTATATGCAGGAGTATTTTGCCGCCAGCAACGCCCAATTGTTTGACTACCTCGGCTATGAGGTAGCGGAGTGGCGTTAACTACTCCGTTGTTTAGCCAAGTCTACTAAATACAAAACTTCTTCTGATTGTGCAATTTCTTGAATTTTTGATTCTATGAGTTGCACACTTGCGGCGGCTGCTTCGATTTCAGCAAATGTACGAATAAGTTTTGTGTAAAAATGTACATCACCAGTTAAGCGGTACCACAATTCACTTCCAACATATACTGGATAAAAATGATGGTCGCGGAGCTTGCAATAGCTTGAGTTGATATCAGTTGCTGATCCATAAAGAATACCGATAATCAAGTCATTGGCGCCGAGTTCGAGTTTGTTTGTTCGTGCCAAGTTACGTACTTTGCGGAAGTGGTTATGAATTGTGTCAACATCCCCAGAATTGATGGTATTTGGACCTGCTTTGAGTTGAGCGTATTTTTTGCGACCATCAATTTTATCTATAAACTCGATATCGATACCTTCGACCACGCTCCCATCGGCATTACTAAGTACAGATGAAATAAAACTCTGTAAATTTGTCCCAAACGTTGTAGCAAGTGATGTGCCTAACACGCGTGCATAAACTAATGCACGGGCGATTCCGTCTGCGGAAATCGTTCCAGTGAGAAATGATGATAAATATGGCGCGGTAAATGGATTGATATTAAATGAATTGATAGAAAGTGCTTGAACCTTACGAATTTGACTGTTGATAATCTCTGATTGGTACCATGTTCGAGCCATGTCGAGAATATAGCTACTATCTGAGTTTGTCATATTAGCTCCTAAATTATTGAATAACCATGACCAATGTTGTATAATGTGGTTATGAAAAAACACCTAACGATTAAAGAGGTATCAGAACTACTTGATATCTCGAAAGAAACACTGAGACGTTGGGATGCTGCAGGTAAGCTCGTTCCCAAGCGCCATCCCATCAATAAGTACCGGATTTATGATAAAGCTGAACTGGAGTATGTTATGCAACTTGAACTTCCGAGCATAGACCAGCAAGATACTGATTCCCCATCTCCATTCGATGAGATTATAACACCAATACGTGAATACAAAAGTATCGAGCTCTTTGCAGGAGCTGGTGGTTTGGCCATTGGACTCGAACATGCTGGTCTAAATACTGTGCTTTTGAATGAAATTGACAAATATGCCTGCGAAACACTGCGTAAGAATCGTCCTCAATGGAATGTAGTAGAAGCGAGTATTGCGGCGTTAAATTTTGAGCAGTATCGTGGACAAGTAGACGTCGTAACCGGGGGATTTCCATGTCAGGCATTTAGTTTTGCGGGTAAAAAACTGGGCTTTGATGATGCTCGCGGGACGTTGTTTTATGAATTCGCTCGTGCCGTCAAAGAAATCCAACCACTAATTGCGATTGGCGAAAATGTGCGTGGTTTGTTGAGTCATGAAAACGGCAAAACACTTAATGGCATGGTGTCGGTGCTCGAAGAACTGGGGTATGATGTGCTGCTCCCCCGTGTACTGAAAGCGACGAAATATATGGTGCCACAAAAGCGTGAGCGCCTGATTTTGGTAGCGATTCGCAAGGGCACAAATATCACATTCGAATATCCTAAACCATGTGCATATGAGCCGACGTTGCGTGATGCCTTAAAAGAGGGCGTATTGTATGATTGTGATGTGCCATATTCATCAGGGCAACTTTACCCCAAATCCAAGGAAGAGGTGTTGCAGTTAGTCCCGCCTGGGGGGTATTGGCGTGACTTGCCAATTGATATTCAAAAGCAATATATGCAAAAGTCGTACTATCTCGGTGGTGGGAAAACAGGTATGGCACGTCGTATCAGTTGGGATGAGCCGTCGTTAACCTTGACATGTGCGCCTGCGCAAAAACAAACCGAACGATGTCATCCAGATCATACTCGACCGTTTACTGTACGTGAATATGCGCGTATTCAGACATTCCCTGATGATTGGGTATTTGCAGGCTCAATGACACAACAGTACAAACAAATAGGTAATGCAGTACCGGTCAATTTAGCCTATGCAATTGGCAAACAAATAGTCAAAGCATTGAATGGGTATTATGAGAATTATGGAAAAAAATAGCAGCATAACTTTACTCTATGTTTGCATGAAATGTAGCATTTGCATATGAACCAACTACATTTTCGTGAAGTGTTGATCTGCGATAAACCCTTTTACATACAAGGAAAATTGGGTGACGTTCATGTTGCCGCATATCGTATCGATTGACTCTTTGCGATGCAAGTAGGCATCACCCTTTTGCCGCCAGCAACGCCCAATTGTTTGACTACCTCGGCTATGAGGTAGCGGAGTGGCGGTAGGGGGGGATCACATAGGAAGTAGCATTTCTGTTGCGAAATCGTCAATAGCTACATTTGCATTGATTGATGCGTATGCGGTATTGGCAAGTGTTTTTAAAATCGCTTCAAAAATAATCTGGGCAGCAGCTGGTGGGACTGCCATACCAATCTGTTTTCGCACAGATTCTTTGGAACCAATAAATTCATAGTTATCAGGGAAAGTTTGAATGCGTGCGCGTTCTCTGTTTGTGAGCGCACGCGGCTCATCCCAATGATAGACGTGTGTTCCTCCGCCACCGGAACCTGTTATTGTGTATGCTGGTTTATGCACTTCAAGTCGTCGGTAGATTTGGCTAAGTTTTGCCCCTTTCACATTTAATTGTAAATGTGCAGGGAGATTTGAATTCCATGCGTTTTGACCAGGTTTAATATGTTTTAGTCGTTCAATGACAGTTTGTGATTGTGAAGTTAATTCTTGATTTTTTGCATCATGTGGAATATTGGCAAGTGCCTCACCAACCGATATTGGTTGGTTTTTATGTGTTGGAGCTGGAACTTGGAATTTTAATCCAAGATCTGAACGCATACCAACAATAATTATGCGATGGCGATTTTGTGGTACACCATAATCTTCGAAATGATAATGATGTACGGTTAATTCATACCCCATACCTGCATGTTGTAGCGCATGAATAATTTGCTTAAATGCCCGACCTTCATTTGATGACTGCAGTCCACTTACGTTTTCGGCTACGAACCAAAGCGGATTAAAAGATTCGATGATTTTGACACCATAGGTATAAAGTGGTCCAAAGCCACCATCTAACCCTTTTTGTTCACCAACGAGACTAAAATCATTACAAGGAAACCCAAACGCAAATCCGTCTATTGGCGAAATATTGTGGAGCAAATCAATGTCGAGGTTGCGTATATCCGCACAGATAACGGTTTCAGGCATATCTGGGCAAATATTGTGGATATATGTCTTGCATGTTTCTGGATCATAATCATTCGCCCAAGCATGCGTGATTGTGTAATCGATATTGTTTTTTGATACAAAAGCGTTTTTTGCACCCAATGCAATTCCACCTGGACCACAGAATAATTCACCCAATCGATAAACGGCCATGATACCCTCCTAACACTTATGTTCCATTATAGAACAAAAATGCTATTATTTTTTCCATTGTGCGAAATCCATAAAATACAGGTCATCATTGAGTTTTTTGAAGATAACACTTGTTCTCCCATAGGCTAGTAAATTATCTTTTGTAACAAATGTACCACTACTGAGATTTAATCGTTGGCGAAAATATTGGCCAAGGATTGCATTACTTTGAGGTGTTTCAAGGGCTTTATTGTTATCTTGTGCGACAACGAGTTCAAAACTTACGCCGTCGTCAGTGATGGTTGTAAATGCAATTCCTTTTGGGGGAAAGAATCCTGAAGAACGTGAACTACCATTAATTGGAATATAGGCTTGATTTTTGTTTCGTCCATCGCGTTGCCCCCAATTTAGTCCTGCTCGGGTATGCATTTCTCCTTTACTATCTAATAAACTAACTTCTAGTGTATCTGTTGAGATATAGTTTGGTGTATTTGGTATTAATGGTGTATTGATTTTCTCGCGGCGGTTTATTTTATTGTTGTCTAAATGATAGCTAGTAATAGAATCTTGTAGTAAGTAATTATAATAGTTCATACATAACGTGGCGTTGGCATCTGTAACAATTTCACGGTTCGTAAAAAAACCATTAGAAGAATAGTTAGCTGAACCCACATAGGCATGTTGTGGTATGCCTTCTTTAAGCCAGATATAAGTTTTAGCGTGTACTGGAGGACCTTTTACTACATAATAACATTCAAATTTAGGGTTTACAGTATTCATTAACCGAATAAACGAATTGTGATTGACTTCTGAAATACCTTCTGACACTACCATTCCAATGATGAGGTTGATTTTGATTTTGGTATTGGTGTGGTGTTCTTTGAGTTGATAGAGATGTGTTTGGACAAATGCAGGTGATGCATATCCCGATACAATGCATAGTTCGTCATGCGTCGCAGCAGGTGTAATTAAAACATCTTGGAATAAATTAGTTGAAATCATTTGCGCACTCTATTCATTTGACTAATTTCATTGTTATTACGTCATTATAGAACAGAATTGAGGTAGCCGATATCCTCTCCGTGCAAGAATTTATTGATTTGGTGCGGCAACGATAGTATGTATTCATCCACCTCATTCGTACTCCACCGCAGCAAATACATCCAAAGCCAAAAACACCCCATTATGATTGACAGTTCTTCGAAAATTATGCTAATAATAAGCAATTACCCACGCATTTCTGCTTTAATGATAGTGTGGTGCTCTCTGTTGGCTGCGCAATACCGTAGACTTGTCGAGTGAAATGAATTAGACAGAAAATAACCCCATGAGTATTGCTCCGTACCATGCATACCAATGCGTAATTGTCTGGCATGATCAGCCAGGCATCCACGCAGTCGTGACTATTTTTGCGGGTGAATTGCCACAGGCGCTCCACCATACGGCACTCGATGAAAGTCTGTTTTTCGAAATGCCTGCATCAGACCTGGTGGTAGGCTACGACGAAGGTGCCTGGCAAATAATTGCCATCGGTGGGGTGGCCTGGGAATTGGCAGCGGTAGGATAGCCGATATCCCACAGCAGCAGGCTGCTTTTGAGCCGCAGCAGGCTGCCCCGCTCCCTGCGTCATTCCATGCCGGGTGCTGGCACATTGAGACGCAGCAGGCTGCGTCTGTACGTAGGAAGTCTGAGCGCCGCAGCAGGCTGCGTCTGTACGTATATTTTATATAAAAAATAATATGTAATAAATGTGGTTGTACTTTATTTTTTATGTAGAAAAAATGGCAGAAAAATAATAGTGTAAAGTGTGTAATTTTGTTTTTGTAATCAATAAATAATTGATTTTTATATTTTTAAAAATAAAGTAGTAATTAGATATTTTTTGATAAAAAATATAGAATTTTGTTGTTGTCGTGGTATAGTAGTATGCATAAAACAGTGTAGTGGCGTCTAATTCAGTCCATTTTTTGTGATAGAGATAAATGAAAGTTGTTGAATAGTGCGTAATTTGTGGTGGTATGGATGTGTGATTGGTATTGTTTTTATTGTGACATTAGTGCTGTCCCCTCACCAAGTTTATGCCAATCAACGTGATTGTGGTGGTGGGGTTGGGCGTGATTGTGGCCAGACCCCTGAAGCCACGACCCCCACCCCGCTTGTAGCGGTGAGGTTGAATCCATTGGTTGACGCACTAGTAAATCCAGTCACAAATGCAACACCTACTGTTGTTGCAGGAGCGATGCCAACGGTCAGTGTGGCAATCACGCCTACACCAATAGCGCGTGCGAGGGTCAATAGAATTGCTGGGGCGACACTTGTCCCTCCAGCGTCGGTGACGCCATTGCCGTCGGTGACCATTCCGCCGGTGACCGTTGTGCCATCGGTGACAATTCCACCGCCAGTAGTGACACCAATTGTCGCTGCTGCTGCCTCACACTGTACGCTGGCAACGACCCAACATGCGGGTGGCTGTAATTTAATCGGGGCCGACATGAGTGGGCGTGATCTGAGTGACGCCGATTTTAGCGGTATCGATTTGCATGACGCTGATTTGAGTCTTAGCCATCTGCAGCACGACAATTTCACTGCGGCGAATCTAACCCGCGCGAATTTTGGTTATAGTGTGCTCGACGGCTCACGCTTCACGAATGCTAATCTCGACAACACCAATCTGCAATATACCTCGTTGATCGGAGTGTCGTCGGGTGGGATTACTGGCACCAACATCTTGTTGCCGCCAGCGTGGCAACTGACTGCCGGCTACTTGGTTGGCCCATCTGCCGACCTGCGTGATGCCCATCTACTCAACGCCGATCTGAACCACGCCCAGCTGATGTATGCACAATTAGAAAATGCGTATTTGGTGGGGAGTAATCTGGCGGGCAGCGATTTGCGGGGCGCTGACATCCGCGGCGCCGATTTGAATGGTGCTGATTTGACGGGAGCCACCCTCACATGGAGTAATTTGTCGTGGGCAAATCTGAGCGGCGCCAATCTGAGCGGCGCTAATTTGAGTGGGGCAATGCTGGCGGGGGCTAACTTTCATGGCGCGAATCTGACGGGGGTTGATTTGACGGGGGCTGATTTGACCAACGTGATTTGGCTCAATACCATCTGTCCCGATGGCACGAATAGTGATAGCCATGAACAAACCTGTGTGAATTGAAAATTGAAAATTGAAAATTGAGAATGCAAAGAGATGCAAGGGACACACGTCTTCGTGTGTCCCTTGCGTCATACCATGGGATTCTTTGCGCCGCAGCAGGCAGAAAAATCAGCATAGCGCATACGCTGACATTCATCGATGCACATAAATCAACAAGCCATCTCTGCGCCCTCTGCGTCCTCTGTGCGAGAAAAATAATGATCCATGTCCGCTGCGCCCTCTGCGCGAGACAGATCAGCATAGCGCATACGCTGACATTCATCGATGCACATAAATCAACAAGCCATCTCCGCGCCCTCTGCGTCCTCTGTGCGAGAAAAATAATGATCCATGTCCGCTGCGCCCTCTGTGTGCGACAAATGATAATCCTTGTCCGCCACGACGAGATTTGCTCCGTTTGCCCAAATCATGACGTTTTGTCATGGGTCAAAAGGTAAAATGTATGGTATGTATGATAGCGACATATCGAAATCGTGGCGTATTCACTAATACGCTGAGAAATACCGGCTACGTGTTTGTTACATTGGCGTAGTCTAAGGTGCGAATACATGGCTATCAACCGATGGCAACGGATTGTGATTGTGAGCCTCTGCCTGTGTGTCTGCTTCGTAATCCCAATGGGGAGCGCACTGGCTGCCCAAATAGCCCCCTCCGCTGAGGATAGCCAATCCCAACCAATATCGCTTGCCGGTCAATGGCAGTTTTATTGGGGGCAATTGCTGACACCGGCAGACTTTGCAGCGACGTTGGACGATGAAATCGCAGGCGGCACCACCATCGCTGTGCCGTCGAGTTGGGCTGGGCAGGTGCTAGGAGTGGATGTGAATGCCGGTCAACCACTCCCAGTATTTGGGGTAGCCACCTATCGCAAACAGGTGGAGCTACGCCCCGATCAGGTCGATACCTATCTGATGGTGACGCTCGACAGCGTCGGTTCGGCATATCGCATCTGGGTGAATGGCACACTCGTCGGCGGCTTGGGGACGATGGCAACGCACACGCCTACCAGTGATAATGATGCCGAGGTGCCCCAGATTCGTTTGAACCTGCTCAACATCACGCCCAAAACGCGGCAGCTTGATATTGTCGTGCAGGTATCCAATTATTCATTCCGTGAAAGTGGGATGTTTGGCGATATATTGATTGGTTCGCCGTATGCGACGGTACGGCATGTGTTTAGTCACTACATCGTGCAAGATTTATTGCTGATTGGTGTCTTTATTGTGGTGGGGCTCTATCATGCCATGATTTATCTATTGAGTCGGCGCGATAGTGAATTGCTGTGGCTGGCAGGGGCCTGTTTGGCAGTGGCGGTACGCGCCATCTTGCTCAACAAATTCTTGATTCATTTACTGCTCCCAGATGCGCAATGGGCGACGTTGATGTACGTGCAATATATTGCGAGATTCAGCGCGTTGTTGATGTATATTCAACTGATGCGCAACCTCTATCGCCAAGATGTCCAAGAAATAGTCCACAAAATCTGCATAATTGTGTTGCTGGGTGCGGTGCTGTATGTGATAAGCGTGCCACCCCAAATTTTTACGCTGACATTCAACATCCAAACCTTGATTATCGTGATTATTTTGTTTTATTATTTGTTTGTAGTGGGCTATACGTTGCATTTGCGTAGCCGCGAAGGTGCGCGGCTCAATGCATTAAGCATGGTGTTTATCATCATTGCTATCGTCCACGATTTTTATTTGTATACCAATCGCGTGCAGTCAACCCAATTTGTGCCGTTTGCGATCTTGATGGCGTTATTGACCCAAGCGTTGATTATTTCGTATCGCTATACCCGATTTCAGCAACAAAATGTCTTGTTGGCCAAAAACTTACAAGACATCAACCGTAATCTCGAAGAAAAAGTCATCGCC
This sequence comes from Roseiflexaceae bacterium, assembly GCA_947450095.1. GTDB lineage: Bacteria > Chloroflexota > Chloroflexia > Chloroflexales > Roseiflexaceae > UBA965. The sequence goes on along the minus strand of CANFUF010000027.1, from coordinate 9,548 downwards.
CGCACCGATGATCTCAACACCAGTAATGCCAAACTGGTGGCACTAACCAACCAACGGTCGCTACTGATGACCAATATTGCCCACGATATGGGGTCGCCGATGATTGGCGTGCAGTCATCGTTGCATGTGTTGACCACAGCGGCGTTGGATACAAAAGAAACACAATATGTTTTCAAGGTGCTGACTGACCGCGTCAACTATGTGAAACAGCTGATTGATGATTTGTTTCGGCTAGGAAAACTCGAGTCACGGCAGTTGGAGTTTGATTGGGAAAATTGCGTGGTGGGTGATTTGTATGCCGAAATGAGTGCTTCCTTTGGCCAAATAGTGCAGGCCCACGGCAGAGTGTTGCATGTCGAGCATGTCGCTATGCAAGAATTTGATGCATACGCCATCGTGCGTGTCGATCGACGCCAGCTCTACCGCGTGCTCCAAAATTTGATTGATAATGCGGTGAAATATAGTCCTGATCCATCGATGCCGATTACATTAACCAGTGTGGTGCGCCAATCGGTTACCCCGGAATCAGCGCACTACGAATGGCGGGTCGAAGTGGTTGACCAGGGGATCGGGATTGCCGCAGAATACCTGCCGATGATTTTCGAACGATTCTATACCCGCAGTAATGCCTTGCAGGTCGGCAGTGGGTTGGGGTTGGCGATTTGCAAAGAAATCATCGAACGTCATGGCGGGGTGATTGGGGTCCAGAGTGCGCCGGACCAAGGGAGTGCGTTCTTTTTTACGCTGCCGCTAGTTACATAAATGCTTCATACGTCCGAGCCACACGATGCATGTCTGTCGTTGCGAGATGGCAGTTGTCTCGCACAGAGCCCGCAGCGGACAACCATATCCCAACGTCATTGCATGGCGCTCCAGGCGCAGTGCAATCTCCGTACAGGGAGCGTACGATGTCAGAGCGCTAAGCAGGGAGATTCCACGCTCCGGGTGCCCGCACCCTGCATGGAATGACGCCATACGAAGGAGGAAGTGTTACGAAGGAGGAAGTGTGAAGTATAAAGGATGAAGTGACGTACGAAATAATGAAATCACATCAATGCCTGCTCGATGCGCTAGCGTAACGACAATTTCCTCAACTTCCAACTTCCAATTTCCAACTTTTACTTCCAACTTTTACTTCCAACTTCCGACTTCATGCTTCCTACCTCGTCTAGATGAGGTGTGATTCGATGAAAAGGATGGCTTCTTGGCGGTTTTGTACGTGGAGCTTCGAAAAAATAGTCACCAAGTGATTTCTGATGGTGCCGCTTTGCACCCCCAACTGCTCAGCAATCTCGGTATTTGAAAGGCGTTTGGCCAAAAATTTGGCGATTTGCTGTTCGGTACGGGTTAGTTCGTAGGTTTGAAAAAAGAGTGGGCTGAGTGATTTTTTAGTGAGGTCGATGCTTTGTTGTAAAAAAATTGCGAGCTTGGTGGCAATATGGCTGGGCATCACAAATGTGCCGTTGATGGCATCACGGATGTATTGGTCTAAATATTCAAACGTGGCTGTTTTGAGCAGGTAGCTGCGTGCGCCACGCGCTAAACCCTCGATGATGTAGTGCTCTTCGTCGAACGAGGTAAGCAAAATGACAACAATCGCGGGGTATAGTTTGCGTATTTGTTGCAGGCAATCGATCCCACTCATGTAGGGCATCTGGATGTCGAGCAAGATGACATCGATTTGATTGTGTTGCAAGAAGGTCAAGGCTTCGTGCCCGTTACGTATCCCGGCCACGACTAGTTGGTCACGCTGTTGTAGGATGACTTTCTCTAGCGTAAACAGAATCAGCGGGTCATCGTCGACGAGCAGAATGCGAATCGGGTGAGATTGATTCATCGGTGACCTGTGTAGTGGAAACTCTACTTTCTATTATCACCCAATATAGAGAAAAAGTAAAAATCCGTTTCGTTCTCCCTGCGTCATTCCATGCCGGGTGCCGGCACATTAAGACGCAGCAGGCTGCCCCGCTCCCTGCGTCATTCCATGCCGGTTGTCAGGGCAACCGTAGCGTGGAATCTCCGTGGCTTGCCATGGAATTCATTGCGGGCAGCAGGCTGCTCCCTCTGTTCAATCTACATGACACATTGCATTGACGATGATTCATCGATGCACATCAATCAACAACCCATCTCTGCGTCCTCTGTGCGAGATGGTTTTAAAAAACAACCAATATTCAATACCTACGCCAATCTTAGCGGCTCGTTGATTATGTGGCGGTGCATTGATACGCCCAAGTGCTAAAATTGTGCGATCAATCGATGATTTTAATTCGTTGTACAGCTTCGGCGGAAGTAATTTTAATACACCTATTTGTGTTGGTACGCTCATGAGCGCAGTCGTTATGTTCCGCTATATGTATGTCACACTGAGTAGGCAACGGGTGCGGAGTCGCTCCCCTTTCTCCGTCATTCCATGACTACGGTCGTGAAATCTCCTAATGAGAATACCCCCCCGTCGTGTGGCCTATCCCTATGGCAAGCCTCGGGAGATTCCACGCTGCGGTTGCTATCGCAACCGGCATGGAATGACGCTAGGGGTGGGATTTTGGCGTAGGTATTGAAATTAGTATAAATACGAAATATGGATTATTGCATTGAACATTTTGTAAATTAGTTAATAACCATGCAAAAATGTGTTAAAATGTGCCATATTGGCAAAAAAATACCCAGATTGGAATGTGTATGAATGAATTTGCGTATTGGCAACAGCGTAGTGGGTTAACCAATGATATGTTGGCCCAACAATTAGATTGCTCGCCACGGACGATATACCGCTACATCCACGGTGAATCACGCCCCAATAAATTAGTGTTGGCGCGGATACGTGAACTCTGTATGCCGTATGGTGAATCTGATACGCCACCGACCTTTCGTTTTATCGATTTATTTGCAGGGATTGGCGGGATTCGGCGGGGGTTTGAAGCTATTGGTGGCACCTGCGTGTTTACCAGTGAATGGGACCGCTTTGCGCGGGAAACATATCTCGCGAATTTCCCCGCTACGCCAGACCATGTGTTTGCCGGTGATATTACCCAAGTGGAGGCTAGTGCCATCCCCGCCCACGACGTTTTACTTGCGGGATTCCCTTGTCAACCTTTTTCGATAGCTGGCATATCCAAAAAGAATTCGCTTGGGCGGGCGAGTGGTTTCCTTGATGAAACCCAAGGGACACTTTTTTTTGATGTGGCGCGGATTATCGCCCACCATCGCCCAGCGGCGTTTTTGTTAGAAAATGTCAAAAACTTGTTGTCGCATGACAAAGGCCATACCTTTCGGGTGATACAACAAACGTTGACTGCAGAGCTGGGCTACCACATCCAATATCGGGTTATTGATGGCCAACACTTTGTGCCACAGCATCGTGAGCGGATTTATATTGTGGGGTTTCGGGATGCCACTGATTTTACCTTTGATACGTTGCCATTGGCGCAATCACCACGATTGGTACTCGGTGATATTTTGCATCCCGAAGATGGGAGCGAGGACGCAGAAGCGCCGTTTACTGTTGCCCCCAACGGCATGGTTGCCCCCAAATATACCTTGACCGATCATTTATGGGACTATTTGCAACAATATGCAGCTAAACATAAAGCCAAAGGGAACGGATTTGGGTTTGGGTTAGTTGGCCCACATGATGTGGCACGTACGTTGTCGGCGCGTTATCACAAAGATGGCTCTGAGATTTTGATTCAACAAACCGGCAAAAACCCACGCCGCTTGACCCCTCGTGAATGTGCGCGGTTGATGGGCTTTGATGCGCCATATACGGTAAATTTCAAAATACCCGTGTCTGATACGCAAGCTTATCGTCAATTTGGTAATTCAGTGGTCGTGCCAGTGATTCGATCCATTGCAACGCATATGCAACCACATATTCAACGTATATTGCAGGAGGTACCCGATGCAATTGGGGCAATGGATTAGTCGTCATCTCGATGATAAATATGATTGGTATATCAAGCGCTTATCGCGCAACGATACCCTCGCCAACAATACCCACCAAGCAGGCCCTTACATACCGAAAGCATTTATTTTTCGTGCGTTGCCGACCTTGCAAAACACGGAAGTGCGTAATCCCCGTATCGAACTTACGACGACCGTCCAAGGTGAGGCAATAAACCCGTTAAGCGTAATCTGGTACAACAACAAATTTTTTGGGCAAACGCGCGATGAAGTGCGGATTACTAATTTTGGAGGGCGGCAGTCATTACTGCTCAACCCCGAGAGCACGGGCAGTATTGCCATATTCACCTTTCAAATGGGTGATATACCGCGCTGTGATATTTGGGTTACCCAAAATGTCAATGAAGAAGAATATATTCAAGAAATCTTTGGGGATATCGAGCCCAATACCCGTCAGGCCTGGATGCGGTTTCGTGATGGGAGTGCACTGGCGTATGAATCGAAATTGCCATGTGCTTTGTCGGCCGATCAAATCCCAGACGCTTGGTACAGCGCGTTTCCGAGTGGACAATATATTCATGATTTGGTAGTACAAAGACGCCCATTTGGAGCAATCCAAATAGATCAGTTGTTGATTGAGCGCCGTGAGTGTGAATATATATTGTTTCGCAGTATTGAAGATGCGACGGTGCTCCACCGTGTCCAAGCGCAATTTCATTCGGTCAATGAATTTATTAGCTATGCGCAAACGGTTTTACAACGGCGCAAAGCTCGGAGCGGACGTTCGCTTGAGTTGCATGTGCAACAGGTGCTCCGTGAATGTGGGCTACGTGAAGAGTATGATTTTTCGTATAACAAGGTCACGGAGCAACACAAGACGCCGGATTTTATTTTTCCGTCAATTGCCGCTTATACCGACCCCCAATTCCCCACAGCGCAATTATATATGCTAGCAGTGAAAACCACTGTTAAAGACCGTTGGCGCCAAATTTTGCAAGAAGCGGATCGAATTCAGACGAAGCATTTATTGACACTCCAAGAAGGTGTTAGCGATAATCAATGGCAAGAAATGCGTCAAGCAGGTGTCGTGTTGGTGGTGCCAACCCCGCTCAAACATCATTACCCAGCGCATATGCAAGCCGACATCCTCTCCGTGCAAGAATTTATTGATTTGGTGCGGCAACGGTAGTGTGGTGTGCTACGCAGCAGGCTGCGGCTGTACGTAGGGCGCATGGAGGGATTTGGGGTGCAAGGCATGCCATGCACGTGCGATTTGGGGTGCGCGGAAGAGCTGCAGCAGGCTGCCCCCTCCCTGCGTCATTCCATGCCGGTTGCCGGCACATTGAGCCGCAGCAGGCTGCTTCTGTACGTAGGGCGCATGGAGGGATTTGGGGTGCAAGGCATGCCATGCACGTGCGATTTGGGGCGCGCGGAAGAGCCGCAGCAGGCTGCTCTGCGCGAGCGAAATCAGCTCCCCCGCCCGACCTTGACAGGCCGGCCTTCGTGCATGCTCTGGGCGGCGGCAACCGCCACCCGCAGGCTCTTGGCCGCTTCGGCGATGTCAGGGCGGGGCGTGGTGCCGTCCCGCAGGCAGTCGAAAAAGTAGCGCAATTCAGTGCGGTAAGCCTCTGTGAAGCCCGCGCCGTGTGACACCACGGGCGAGGCCGCTCCGTTGGCATCGCTGGGGGGTGAATTGGGGAAGGCCACAAACGCCCGCTCTTTGCTGCCCATAATCTCGGTGCGGATGTCGGATCCCCACGCAGTGCGCCGTCCCCCCTCAATCACCCCCAAGGCTCCGTTGGCAAAGCGCAACATGACGGTGATGGTGTCGACATCGCCAGCCTCGATGAAGCCTGGGTCGACCAACACCGCCCCATATGCCATCACCTCGTCGACATCACCCACAAAGTAGGTGGCCAAGTCGAAGTCGTGGATAATCATGTCGATGCAGATCCCGCCACTGGTTTTGATAAACGCCAGACTGGGCGGGCTGTGGTCGATGCTTTTGGAATTCCAGCGCTCGATCTCGCCCAGCTCACCGGCGTCGAGACGCTGTTTGGCCAGCTGGTAGCGGGCATCAAAGCGCCGCATATAGCCAATCATCACTGGCACGTCAGGGTAATCAACCATAAATGTCGTCAAATCGTCGACGTCGGCTAGTGACAGTGCCACCGGCTTTTCGCACCAGACCGGTTTGCCGGCCCGGACCGCCGCCTTGATCAGGGCCGGGTGCGTGCCGGTAGGGGTGCAAATCATCACGGCGTCGACGTCGTCGGCTGCAATGGCGGCCATGATGTCGTTGGTGTGGCGGGGCGCATTGACGATGGCAGCGCCCCGCGCCGCCATGTCGGCATTGGTGTCGGCGACCACCTGTACGGTGACGCCGGGGATGGTGTTGAGGTTGGTGAGGTGCATTTGGCCGATGCGCCCCGCCCCCAAAAACGCTACGCGAAATGTCTGCATCTCAATGCCTTTCGGTTTATTCTGCGCTAGCACTGATGTCGGCTAATTTGACGGGGCGCCCGGTGCGGTAACTCTGCCAGGCGGCCAGCCCCGCAACCAACGCCTTGCGGGCATCGCTGCCACTGGCGAGTACCGGCGTGCTAGTGGTCACTGCCACCACAAAGGCTTCGATTTCGGCGGCATAGGCTTCGATATAGCGTTGCATAAAAAAATTGAACGGCAAATCGCGTTGCACCGCACTGGCCGTGCTCAAGGTGGTGTTGTTGGGGTAGTTGTTGTCGGTTTGGATGCTACCGGCACTGCCAAACACCTCGGCCCGTTGGTCGTAGCCGTAGGCGGCTTGGCGACAATTGTCGATGGTGCCGATGACGCCGTTTTCAAAGCGAATCAGTGTCACGTGGGTGTCGATGTCACCCGCCTCCCCGATGGCGGGGTCGACGGTGATGCCCCCTTGCACATAGACTTCGGCGATGTCGCTACCAATCAAAAACCGGGCCACATCCCAGTCGTGAATCGTCATATCGAGAAAAATCCCCCCCGATACCTTGATGTAGCTAATCGGCGGTGGCGCCGGGTCGCGACTCACAATATGCACGATTTTGGGGGTACCGATGGCGCCACTAGCCACGGCTTGTTGCATGCGCCCGAAATTGGCATCGAAGCGCCGGTTGAAGCCGATTTGCAAGGTGACTCCGGCGGCAGCTACGGCGGCTAGGGCGCGGTCGGTTTGCGCCAAATCGAGCGCTACTGGTTTTTCACAAAAAATATGCTTGCCGTGTTGGGCGGCGGCGATGATATAGTCGGCGTGGGTGTCGGTAGGGGTGCAAATCAGTACCGCATCGATGCTGGGGTCGGCAATCAGCGCCATACAATCGGTGCTGACGACGCTGATGCCGTAGCGCTCGGCCAACTGTTGGGCCGCAGCGGGCATGGGGTCGGCGATGGCCACCAGTTGGGCGCCGCTGACCCGTTGCACAATGGTACGGGCATGGACTTGGCCGATGCGACCGGCGCCGAGCAAGGCTATCCGCAGGGGTTTCATACTACTCCTTTTGGTGAAAAAAACGTGGGGCGCGGCGGTGAATTAGAGATAATCACGTTCGGTGGCGCGCATTTCGGCCCATTCGCGTCGTTTGGCTTGGACGCCGGGGCTATCGCTGACTTCGGCGGGGGGCACATCCCACCAACTTTCGTAGCCTGCCACCCCTTGGTAGCGGTCGTTGCGGATGTAGATGACGGTGGTGTTGCGGTTGGCACGGGCCTGGGCTATTGCTTTGGTCAAATCAACATAGCCGTCACATTCGATCACATCGGCGCCGAGGCTCCGGGCATTGCCGGCCAAATCGAGGGGCAGGCGCACCACATCGTTGCCGTCGGCATCGCTGGGGAGCATGTTTTGTTGGGGGTAGGCGTAGCGCGTCCCAAAGCCTTCTTGGCCCAGTGAGCGACTCAGGCTGCCGATGCTTTTGTAGCCGTCGTTGTCGATGAGCACCACGATGAGTTTGCGATCTTCTTGGATGGCGGTCACCAATTCGGTCGACATCATCAGCCAGCTACCATCCCCTACCATCACATAGACTTCACGGTCAGGGGCGGCCATTTTGATGCCCAGCCCACCGGCTACTTCGTAGCCCATACAGCTGTTGCCGTATTCGAGGTGGTAGTTTTTGGGGTGACGCGCGCGCCACAGTTTGTGCAAATCGCCGGGCAGACTGCCGGCGGCACACACCATGATGGCGCCCGGGTCGCTGAGCTCATTGACGGCGCCGATGATTTCACCTTGGCTGGGCAAGGGCGTCAAACGGATGTCGTAGATGCGCTGCACTTCGGCATCCCATTCGGCTTGGAGCTGGCTGGCTTCGGCGCGGTAGCCAGGATCGACGTGGTAGCCGGCTAGGGCCGCCTGCAACTCGATGAGCGTCTCGCGGGCATCACCTTGCACCATGGTGGCCAAATGTTTGGCGGCGTCGAACTCGCAGACATTGATGTTGATGAAGTGCACGTTGGGGTGCTGGAAGGCGGTTTTGGAGGCGGTGGTAAAGTCACCGTAGCGCGTACCAATGCCGATAATCACATCGGCATCGCGGGCGATGCGGTTGGCGGCAAAGGTGCCGGTGGCGCCGATGGCGCCGAGGTTGAGGGGGTTGTCGTAGCGCAGGCTGCCTTTGCCGGCCATGGTTTCGCCCACGGGGATGCCGGTGGTATCTACGAATTCGCTTAGGGCTGCCGTGGCATCACTATAAATCACGCCACCGCCCGCAATAATCAAGGGCCGCTGAGCGTTTTTGATTAATGTAGCCGCCCGGGTTAGCGCATGGCGGTCGGGCCGGATGCGGGCGATGTGCCAGACCCTTTTTTCAAATAAGGCGCTATTGTACTCAAAGGCTTCGGTCTGGACATCTTGGGGGAGACATAACGTCACGGCGCCGGTATCGGCTGGGCTGGTCAAGGTGCGCATCGCTTCGAGCAGGGCGCTGGGGAGCTGATCGGGGCGATTGATGCGGTCCCAGTAGCGGCTGACCGGCTTGAAGCAGTCGTTGGCCGACATGTCGCGGCTCTGTTGCCATTCGAGTTGCTGGAGCACGGGGTCGACGTTGCGCCGTGCAAAAATATCGCCGGGCAACAACAGCACCGGCAAGCGATTGATGGTGGCGGTGGCGGCGCCGGTCACCATGTTGGTGGCGCCCGGTCCAATCGAAGTGGTGCAGGCCAGCATTTGCAGGCGATTGGCGGTTTTGGCGAAAGCGGTGGCGGCGTGCACCATCCCCTGTTCGTTGCGGGCTTGATAGTAGCGTAAGGCCGGGATTTGTTGGAGCGCCTGCCCCATCCCCGATATGTTGCCATGCCCAAAAATCCCAAAACAGCCGGCAAAGAATTGTTGCTCGACGCCGTCACGGGTGACATATTGTTGCGTCAAAAAAGTGACCAAGGCCTGGGCCATGGTAAGGCGTGTGGTAGCCATAAACTGATTTCTCCCTTTTTACAAACCGCCGTACGGTGCTACGAATGCCTGCATTTGCTCGTAGGTCGGCATGAAGTTGGCACAGCCGTGTTTGGTGACGACGATGGCGCCACAGGCATTGCCCAAACGAGCGGTAGTATACCAATCCCAGTTGTGTGCCAAGCCATAGATGACGCCGCCGGCATAGGCATCACCGGCGCCGAGAATGTTGTAGACGTCG
>CANFUF010000026.1 GCA_947450095.1 Roseiflexaceae bacterium | reverse complement strand
GTAGACTTGACAAAAGGAGTGAAACAGTGCGAAGATGTTCATGGCTTTTCTCTAGTTTTTGGGGGTTAGATACCAAAACTATACAGGAAAAGCCACTTTTATGCCACTTTCAATTGGCGTAGGTATTGATATATGTGGATTTTTAAAACGATGGGTTGCGATTATATACCGATACCACCATTCGGGGCGAGCACCATGGATTAATCGCCCTTACCATACCATTATGAGGAGCACACCATGACCACTCCCCTGCAATTCCACTTGATGCACCCCGGTGGCCCGAGTCTACCCGGCGACCCCAATGCCGCCTTTTGTATTGATGGCATCTACCACCTGCACTACATCTTGGCGCAACCATGGAATGGCCAAGAATCGTTTGCCTTTGTGCATGTGAGTAGCCCCGATATGCTGCATTGGACGTGGCACCCCACCACGTTGCACCCCGAATTCACCGGGCATGGCATGTTTAGCGGTACGGGGTTTATGACCCGCGATGACCAGCCCGCCATTATCTACCACGGCCAAGGCTCGGGGCGCAACCAAATCGTCATCGCCAGCGACCGCCAGCTGTCGGGCTGGCAACCACCCTACCCCGTCGATGTGCGCAATCGCGACGGCAGTGTGGCCGAGATGAATCACTGGGATCCCGATTGTTTCGTGATTGGCGACACCTACTATGCCATTTCGGGTGGCGAAAACCCGCCCCTGCTCAAATCACGCGACCTACGCACCTGGACGCATGTGGGGTCTTTTTTGGCGCACGACCTGCCCGATGTGGCTTATGGTGAAGACATCTCGTGCCCTAATTTTTTTCCTATTGGCGACAAATGGATGCTGCTGTGTATCAGCCACCACATCGGCTGCCGCTACTATATCGGCGATTGGGATGTGGCCAAAGAGCAATTTGTGCCTCACACGCACGGGCGGCTGAATTGGCGCCGCGACAATCAAGCCTTGTTTGGCATGCACCAATGGCGCGTCGACTTTTTTGCCCCAGAAAGCCTGCTAACCCCCGATGGCCGCCGCGTGATGTGGGCTTGGCTGGCCACCCTCGGGCAAAACGACGGCAGTATGGACACGCGTACCATCCAATCGTTGCCCCGCGAGCTTACGCTGGCGGCCGATGGCACGCTCCGTATCACGCCACTGCGCGAGCTGACCACGTTGCGCCACGACCACGTGGTACACCAAGATGTCGACATGGGTCCGTCACAAACCAATCTGGCGCTCAACCCCACAGGAGTACAGCGGCTGGTGGACTATGCGGGTGAAGCGGTAGAAATCCGGATTACCATTGACCGTCAGCAAGCCTTGCGTAAATTGTTTGGTTTTGTGGTGTGTGCCGATGCGACGGGCCACGGGCTGCCACTGATCTTCCGCCCCGAGACGGGCACAATCCGGCTGGGTAACGCCGAAGCGCCCTTTGCCATCACCAGCCTGGCTGCGGATGAAGACCTCGAGATTCGGATTTTTATTGATAATTTTCTGGTTGAAGTGTTTATCAATGATCGCCAAAGCATCGTAGCTGAATATGAAGCGTATGCCGGTCACACGGCGTTGTTTGGTATCACGGTGGGAGCGGCGACTATGCTCAAAACACTCGAGGTGTGGCAGATTAAGAATTGAAAAGGTGTGCTTTATTATTATCTCGCACAGAGGGTGCAGAGACATTCGTTACTTCAGACTTTACTTCAAACTTCCGACTTCACGCTTCCAACTTCGTGTGCTCGCACAGAGAACACGGAGGGCGCAGAGACGTCCCTGCAATCTCCGCACGGTAGCGCATATTCTTCCGATTCATGCCGGTGGATGCGAGATGCCGTCTGTCTCGCACAGAGAACGCGGAGAGCGCAGAGACATTCGTTACTTCAGACGTTACTTCAGACTTTCGACTTCACGCTTCCAACTTCATTTTGTGGAGCGTAAAATCAAATTTACGCTCCACAAATATATATTGCACTCCACCATCGGCGCTATGAAATGACATTACCCCATAGTGGGTTTGCCACCCATCGCCGGCCCGCCCATACCCATCCCGCCCATCCCGCCCATCGTGCCGCCCATGGGATCACCCATCGCACTCTGGGGCTTGGGGGTCGACAGGCTCCATTCCACGTTCGAGCCAGCCGAGGCGGTGGGGTCGACGCCGCGCAACATCATCCCTTGGCCGCGCGAGAGGTGGGTCACAATCGTCGGTTGATCTTCGGGATCGCGCATCTGCACCAGCAGCGTGGTGCGCGCTTCGGTGCTGGTGTTGACACCCGAACCGTGCACCGTCAAATAACTAAAAAAGAGCACATCGCCGGCCTTGGCAGGGCAGGCCACCGACGATTCCAGCGGGTATTGGTCAAACGGCAAGTGCCAGCCGCCATCGGCCACGTGTGGGATAGGGCCGTTTTTGTGACTGCCATCGACCACCCGAATACAGCCTTTTTCGAGAGGCGCATTGTCGAAGTGCACCACGGCGGCAATCATGCTGTCTTTGTCGTGTGGGAAAAAAGGCTGGTCTTGGTGCATCGGGAAGGGCGAGCCTTTTTCGGGGGGCTTGATGAACAGCTTGTTGTGGTGGAGCTGCACATTGGGCGAGCCAATGATTTGGGCGGCCGCACCGGTAAAGCGCTCGTCGAGCATCAGGCGGGTCAATAGCGCCGAGTGAAACTGCACGTTGTGGCAGTGCAACAGCGACGTTTTGGTGGCGGTCACCGCCCGGGCACTGGTCCAGGTGGCATCGACCTCGCTAATGCGGCGCAAGCGCTCGATGAGGGCGTGCGCATCGGTGCGAAAGGCGGCAGCTTCTTCGGCCGAAAACATCCCCTCGACCAGCAAATAGCCATGCTCATGAAAAAAATCGACTTGTGCCTGTGTCAGCATACATTCCTCCATTGGATGTGGGTGTGCATCGGTGCACGATAACGACTGTGGGATGAGGCGATTGTAGCATACATCCCACAGGGTTTCATCTTTAGATGTGCTCACTATTGTGTCACTCTGGTGAATTTACACAACGTTAGCGCCATTATCAAATATAGCAAATAATTACTTACTATTATTTCACAGGCATAGGCAACAAAAGAATTTTGCCAGGAACTATTTTATTCACATCATCCAACCCATTCACTGATTTAATAACAGACAAATTAGCCGAATAATCAATGTCGAGCTTAGTACATATATTAACTAGAGTATCACCACTTTGTACTATATACTTAGAAAAATCCACACGATTATCTATCGATGATCTTTCTGATGTAGCAGTCTTAATTATCTCACGCAATTCAGTAATTATTTTAGTCTGATCGTCTATTTGATTTTGCTGACTTTCGTCTTTTCTCATAAGTTCATCTATTTTCTTAACAGTACCAGAGTCTATTGGCTTGTTAACAATAGCATCCTGTAACGACTGTAATTTATTATCTGTATTAGTAATGCTTTGATCTTGCGATGCAATCATTGTTTCTAACTCATGTTGTCGACTAGTTTGCTCATTTAACCGTGACTGCAATTGTCCGATCGAGATAATACCTCCAATCAATGCCATGGTAAGAACCAACGCTCCTGCAATGATGTACGTTTTGGATATATTTGTTGATTGATTTTCGCCACCATTTATGGCTTTCCGATTGGCCGTGTGTTTATTTAGTATTATTTCTTTACCTACTTCATCGTATACATAGTATCCTTTTAGTTTCTCGATTTTACCACTTTTCCACTGGAAAAACCCTCGTAGATTTTGTTTTGGATCAACCACATAGGCCACCTGAAACGGTAAGTTAAAGAAGTTTTCCTGAATAAACACGTCGTAATTAGATAGAAAAATGCCATACCCTGGATGTGTATGTTGCCAACCAAGTATTTTCAGATTTGGATAACGTGTTGCGTGCTCTTTGTGAATATAATCCCATGTTTCATGAGTAAACGTCAACGTTGATGCAGTTGCATCAGTATACTTGGCTTCTATATGGTCAGAAATCACAACATGCATTTTATTTGAATATTGAGAATATCCTCCAAAAAGAATACTCCCAAGTTCATGATCCATATCCGAGCGTGAAAAACGCTCAATTGCATTGTATGTATTTTGATGAATATAGACTTTAACGTCGTCAGGTTCAACTTCACCATGCATCAAAAAATTCAACGGCAACTGTACATCGTTAACACTTAGCGTTGTCTGATCTTCAGTCTCTATCTTGAAATCACGATTACTCTCATTAGTCATCTAAATTGCCTCCTACTAATATACGGTATACCTATCATTAACGACGTCAGTATTCTCTATAACCAGCGCATTTGTGATAATTCAAAATGTATCAACCACAAAACCGCTCCTTACGCGTTTGTCTGAATACTCAACAGCTACTGACGGCTATATTGTTTCAACATCAAATTTGTAGCAAGAGCATGTACAGGGAGGAGTATTGTAGCCATATAATAATCGATTACTCACTATACCCCTCCCTTCCATGGTCAATTACTTCGTGTTAAATACGAGGACCGAATTACCAACTGCAATAGCGTCACCTTGCTGCAACACACGACGTGTTGTCCGTACACCATTAACTACGGTACCAATTGTTGTGCCTTGATCAACCAATACGTATCTACTACCTTCAAGCACAATATCGCAATGATGTGGGCTAACAAGTTTATCCTTAAAAAGAACGATAGTATTCTTCCCGTTATTTCCAATGCTTGTCGTACCAGCAAACACTAGATATTCCTTGCCTTCAAAATCACCACGAATCACCTTTAGCCATGCTTGTTTTGCAAATTGTTCGAGCAGACCAATGCCCAAACCAATCAACAATCCCATTACTACTATGCCGACAAAACGTGCAAACGTACCTGTATCATCGGGACCCAAATCAATAATATTCACCACATAGTTGAATACAAACCCACCCAAGAACCCCCCAGCAAGTCCCCCCAACGAACAAAATAGCAGACGACGACGTTCAGGTCGAATTAATCCGACAGATATTCCGACACCTAAACCCATAATCGACCAGGCTACTCCACGAATAAACGCACTGGCAATATCTGAAGTTTCATCATTCAGTGATGTTGCATAATATGATTGCGCATAATACCCACTCACTAGACCGATGCAAATCGAAATACCAGCACCAATCAATCCAAATCGTATAGTATTTTCTCGTGAACCATAGAACACACCTTCACCAACACCGAGAAACAATCCTAAACCAAGTGCTATTAGCATTGCAAAAACACCTGTGTATAGTTGCATCATAGTTGTGAAAATACGATCACGTTCACTCTCAGACAAATCCACCTTGTCATATAGACGGTTACCCTCTCGAAGAAGGGCTGGGTTATCGCCGTCTTTTAATCCTGCCCAGTTATCATAAACAAATTCCACAGCATTCGCCAGTTCTGGTTGACCCATTGCTCGTAGAATAAATCCCTTTTTTGAAGACTCACTTATTCCCTCTGAAAGAGCAAAACCGAGAATCGCTCCGATAAACGCCCATAAAATTCCTTTAGTAAGAATTGTTTTAAAATTAATTTTATTGCCTTTCACCAAATTTCCCGGGTTAACCGTCTGCATTTTATTCACACTCGGTACGTATTCAATACCTGCAAGTTCATCTGCTGTAATATCGAACGCATTAGCAGTAGAATCACGTTCAATAGGTAAAGTTGATACATTTTCTCCGATTAAAGGAGCTACAACTACATCACTTACTATCTTTGGTTCGGTATTCGTTACCTCAACACTCACATCTATGATGTCAATACTGACATCCTCAGCAGCAGAAGCAAAATCCGCTGGATACAAATCAACTGTACCAACGGGGAAGATATGTTTGTGTTCTAAAGCCCACTTTGCAGCCTCGAAAGAGAGTGGACTATATGAATTCCAAGACTTATATTGAATCATGTCGCCAATATTCACAATAATATCGGACAATGACTCTCCTGCCCCCCAAATATCACCAATACACACTTCTTTATCGCGAAAATTAGGATGCCAAATTGGTGTATTTATCTTGCAAATTGGCTTGTATCGCGGATACTCTGAATGCAACGTTATTTCTACCTCATGCCGGTCAAGCGTTTGGATTTGTCCACCCGGCAGCAAGTAAATACCATTTACAAAATATGTGATGTTGTATTTCTCTGGTGGATCACCAGCTACCGGTGCCACGAAGATATTTTTGTGAGATGCAAAATCTTTTTTAACTTGCTCCCAATCGGCTGTTAATCGACGCAATCGAGGATTCATAGAATATTGCCTTTCATATCTAAACCAGCAAATATCTCATCATAATCGGCCGTAAATTCAAAATATCGTGACTGTGAACCTATTCGTCCACACACAATATGGAGTGGTGGTATGCCAATTTCACCCAACGTCTTATGTAAGAAATCTTCGGTACCATCCAATGAGTGAAAGGTCGAAAAATTCATTGTGTTACCACAAGAAGGACACGTAACCGATCGTGCATTCAACTTGTGAATCGGTGTATACAATTCCTTTTGTTCACCACACAAACACGTTGCGACTGAAGCAATATCGCGATCAAAATCTACGACGGCAGCATCACCAACTTCTCTCTTGATCTGGTCAACCAATTCTTTGAGCGTCATAGATCGAACTGACCAGGCACGTTCCTCAACGATAGGATATGTATCGTGACTCATACAGTCAGGTTTTGACTGATATTCCACAATATAGGAGTCATGCGTAAGACCATTAAATACAAAACACTTACCCGAAAGATTCGGAAGATTCCGATCATGGTGAAGAATCTTAAGCATCTCTTGCACTTGCACACCTGCAATAATTGCAGACGATGTCGGTGTTGTTGGAATCTTGCCTTCATTCATCTGTGAATTTGTCAGCATAGCGCAAGACTTGCGGTTGTTAATGAGCCGCCAATCAGTATCAGTCATTGTGCATTCATAACACGCACCATTCGGTGGCATAAATACACGTGCAAAACCATTGAGGACTTCGATAGCACCATCAACCCATGGAACGTTGACTCGATAACATGCTTGATTGATGGCCAATCGAGCCTCACGATTGTCTAATCCTCCTAATACCACAGTCATTCTGCGGAACACGCCAAGCCCCATATCCTCGATAACATTCAATGTGAATGCCTTCGCAACAATGTCAGGATTCATTTCCATGGCACGCTCTGCTGCGACCTCAGCTTTATACCGGCCAACGTCTTTTTGGCGAAACAATACCGATCGCGTAAGATTGTTATTTTCAATAGCATCCATATCAACAATCAATAACCGTCCGATACCAAGCAGGGCAAGATTTTTTATTAGTTCATTACCAATTGCGCCGGCACCGACCACAAGAATGGTAGCGTTCTTCAAACGATCTTGATCCCACCAAGTGATACGACGTAATCGATCGTACTTATCTTCTAAAAAATCATCACCTGTTAATTCAATATTGTTCGTCATGAACGAATTACCCCTGCAGTTATTTCAGGTTGAAGACGTAATACATCACCATCTTTTACACCAGCCTCGTGAAGAGTTTGAGACTCTAACAATTGCCGGCCTGTAACTTTATGAATGAATTTGTAACTTATTGGATTACCATCAGGCCCTACAGATGGGAGATGGATTTTTTCTATGAGTTTAACCATGATAATTCCACACTTCACATCGTCAGGCAGACCAACTTTCTGCTCTTTATTGCCAGTAGTATCAATAATTACCACATTGACTTTAGCCATGTCTTATCTCCTCATTCAACAAATACTATTATCCAGATGTACCAAAACCAAATCTAATGTGTTTCTTCCCAACTACGTTCATGATGTGGGAAATCATATGAGGCTCAGATTGTGGGTACTGCAACCATATGATTCTATATAGTCGATTTGCAGTACAGATATTCCACATCACTTATAGCTTTCGCCATTTCGCACCTGCAATTTCATCACCTCTGATAGCAGCCTCTATTGTTGCGTTATATACATCTCCTCCAACATATTCTTTGATTGCAATAATAGAAAATCCACGACTCGGTACAGCATAGAAAATGCCAATAATTACAAGAATTATCCCCATTACAAAAAACCAGAATGGTATAGCCCCATCAGATCAGTTTTAGCTAACTGTCGTACCGATTGTAGATACGAAGTTACTGTCTTTCTACGACTGGGTCACGAATAAGTAAATAGGGGCGGGGTACCATATGTTTGCATTGGGGTACTCTGTGTTTGCACAGAATCAGCCTTATACGTCATGCTGGATTTCTGTACAACCAAATGTTGTACACCCTTGATTCTCTTCCCAACACGCGAGGTGATGTGGCATTCTGCACAATCCACAGATTCTCACCTCTTCACCTGCTTGAATCGCAGTTTTACAGTATGGACATGTCTTCCCTATATATTCTTCATTCATATACCACTTCCCCAATCTATTAACATTAAGAATTCGAATATTACTTTAAAGTCTATCTTATAATCACCTTTAACGCAATACGCATATTTGCAGTTTACGCAATTAAATGATATCTCATGCGTACTTTCATCACGCATCAACAACATATCGCCTGGCAACATGCTACATAAATCCTAAATAGCGATACCCCCCACCATGTCTACATAGGTCAAGACAAGCAAAAACATGTAACCCAACTAATCAGCGAATACCTCTGTAGCTACAAAAAAGCAACAGATATGCAATACACTCAATATGATAAATGCACTCAAAACATAATTCGGGTATTTAATCAAAAAACCCATGGATAAGGTCTGAGAAAACACAATCAACGCATACCCATCGCGACCTAGACGTAACCACATATTTACACCACCTCACAAGAGGCTATCGAAATGGAAGTATCACTTTTCCTTTCTTTATTACGTAATAGCAAGCGGTGACGTATAATAAAACCAACACGTCATACCCGATCAGGATGAAAAGAGCTACACATGAAATGGATTGCCCTCTCGGCCAAAGACGCCACCTCCGCATCATTCGAAAAAAATCTGTGGAATGCGGCCGACCAATTCCGTGCCAATTCGGGCCTCAAGGCCCAAGAATATGCCGCACCAATTCTCGGATTGATTTTTTTGCGCTTTGCGGATAGTCGTTTCCAGCAGAAGAAAGACGAGCTTGCCCAGACCAAGACATCCTCGCGCATTACCCTGACAGATTCCACCATACATTACACCGCTGCCAGCATTTTGTTTTTGCCCGAATACGCCCGATTTCAACATCTGCTGACCCTCCCCGAAGGCGATGATGTGGGCAAAGCGCTCAACAATGCCATGAAGGGCATCGAGCAAGAAAATATCCAGCTCGCCGGTACCTTGCCGCAAACATATCATTTGTTTGAGATTGGGCTCCTCAAAGGCTTACTGCGCAAAATAGCCGAGATTCCCGATACCCTCGACTTCGATGCCTTTGGGCGGGTCTACGAATACTTCTTGGGTGAATTCGCCATGTCCGAAGGCCAAGGGGGTGGCGAATTTTATACACCAGCCAGCATCGTCACACTGTTGACCGAGGTGATTGAGCCCTACCACGGGCGCATCCTCGATCCGGCCTGCGGCTCGGGAGGCATGTTTGTGCAGTCGGCGCGCTTCGTCAGCGAGCACCGCAAAGACACCAGCGCACTATCGATTTATGGCATCGAAAAAACCGAAGAAACTGGGCGGCTCTGCCGCATGAACCTCGCCATCCACGGGCTCGAGGGCAAGGTACAACACGGCGGCAACACCAATAGCTACTACGACGACCCCTACCAAGCCACTGGCACGTTTGATTTCGTGCTGGCCAACCCGCCCTTCAACGTGAATGCCGTCGACAAAGATCGGCTCAAAGAGATGCTCGGTGCCGGGCGGCGCTTCCCGTTTGGCTTGCCCAAAAACGACAACGCCAATTATTTGTGGATTCAGCTCTTTTATTCGGCATTGAAAGAAACCGGCCGGGCGGGCTTTGTGATGGCCAATTCAGCTTCTGACGCCGGGCATAGCGAGCGCGATTTGCGCCAAAAGCTGATCGAAACGCGTACCGTCGACGTGATGGTAGCCGTCGGCCCCAACATGTTTTATACGGTCACGTTGCCGTGTACGCTGTGGTTTTTTGACAAGGCCAAAGCGCAGACGCCCCGGGCCGACACGGTGCTCTTTATCGACGCCCGCCACGTCTACCGCCAAATCGACCGTGCCCATCGTGATTGGACGGCGGCCCAAATCGGCTTTATCGCCAACCTGGTGCGCCTCTACCGCGGCGCCCCGCTCGACGCCACCCACGGCGGTGATGAGGTGCTCACCAAAATCCACGAGGTGTTTGGCGCCACACCCGCCTACCACGACGTGCCCGGCCTGTGCAAAGCGGCCAGCGTCACCGAGATTGCCGCCCAAGGCTGGTCGCTCAACCCGGGGCGCTATGTGGGTGTGGCCGCCGGCGCGGAAGTGAGCGACGAGGACTTTTTGGCGACATTCGCCGCCCTCACCGAAGAACTGGCCACCCTGACCACCCAGGCCCGCAACCTCGAGGCCACGATTGCTGCCAATGCGGCTGGGATTCTGGGGGGTGCGTGATGGAGCGGTTCGACACTCTAACGATCGAAGAAGCCACCGAGTGTCTCATCGACTATCGGGGGAAGACTCCGCCGAAGTCCGAATCAGGAGTTCGACTTATCACCGCAAAGGTTGTGAAGGGCGGGCAGATTCACGATGAGCCTGCCGAATTCATTGCTGCCGATTTCTACGACGAGTGGATGCGCCGAGGCTTACCTCAAAAGTTCGATGTGCTTCTGACTACGGAAGCCCCACTGGGTGAGGTTGCGATTCTTCGCGACGACGCACGCGTTGCTCTGGCCCAGCGAATCATTCTGCTTCGTGCTAATCCAAGGTTGCTTGATCCCGTCTATCTTTTCTACGCGCTCCAGTCGGATTTTGGTCAAGGTGAATTGAAAGCGCGGGCATCGGGCACAACTGTGCTTGGCATCAAACAAAGTGAACTGCGGAAAGTTCGTGTGCCTGTTTTCCCCCTCCCCGTGCAGCGGCGCATCGCAGGCATCCTGTCGGCGTACGACGACCTGATTGAAAACAACCAGCGCCGCATCGCCATCCTCGAGCGCATGGCGCGGGCGTTGTACCGCGAGTGGTTCGTGCACTTCCGCTACCCGGGCCACGAGGGTGTGCCCTTGGTTGACTCGCCGCTGGGGCAGATTCCACAGGGGTGGGAGGTGAAGGCAGTGAAAGAAATTCTTTCTCGCAGAGCTGGCGGCACAGTGTATCGCGAATCCGGTGTAAAGCCGGAGGGTATAATTCCGGTTCTTGATCAATCAACTAACGAATTGCTTGGGTTCCACAACAACTCGCCCGACCACATTGCATCTCCCGATACGCCGATTGCAATCTTCGGTGACCACACATGTAAAATGCAGCTAATTATCGAGCCCTTTTCAATAGGGCCTAATGTAGTCCCTTTTACATCCAATAAAGAATCACCAACTATCTACGTATTTTATGCAGTGAATAGCTTGGTTCAGACACAAGAATACAAACGCCATTGGATAGCACTAAACGCAAAGGAAATTATCGTCGCAGAAAGCAAAACTGCGCAGCTTTTTGCATCGATGATCCAACCAATGCAGGTTGAGCAGGCAGCACTTAGAAATGCGAATCGTAACCTCCGACGCACGCGCGACCTGTTGTTGCCCCGTTTGTTGTCGGGGCAGCTGGATGTGGGGGATGTGGAGTGAGCTCACTGACACGTGGAGAAAAAGATAGATTGGAACATTATCTAGGAATGGAGTCCGGGTATGTGCTGGATTTTAAAAACAGATCATTTGCCGAATTCTTCATGGATGTCGTGGGAAAGGACATTTATTCCGACGACTATAACAACAACGGGAATTCAAAAGCACATAGGCTCCGTACCTTCTGGCAGGTCGAGCCAGACCATATCGTCGGAACACTGCTCGTAGCACTGATTGAACGCAAAACACAACACCCCATCGACGAAAACATGATGTGTGAATACAGCCAAATCGCCAACAGATTATTGCGCACCGTGTCACAAGTCGAGTCACTCAAGCAAATAGACGGCATTCGAGATTCGACTCATCTGAGCGAGATCATCCGTCGTATCGAAACAACGTTACATACAGACCCATCAGCTGCTATCGGTGGTGCAAAGGAGCTGGTTGAAGCAGTCTGCAAGACCATTCTAGATGAGCAAGACATGCCATCTGCGCAAAATACAGATTTTACAAAACTCACGAAAGACACGTTCAAAGTCCTAGAATTAGTCAAAGAAGAGGTAACCGATGCAAATGCTGGGGCTGATCAGTATCGGCAGATGCTATCAAATCTAGGTTCAATCTGCAAAAATCTGGCCGAAATCCGTAACAACTACGGAACAGGACATGGAAGATCTGCAAATCATGTCGGCCTTGATAGCCGTCATGCGCGGCTTGTTGTAGGAGCTGCAAGTACGCTTGTTGTTTTTCTCTATGACACACACCTAGAGCAACAATAAACACATCTACACAGAGATTTGGAATATGAAAAGGATACGATATGACAACTGACCCTTTATCAGCAGACTACCTCTTACAAACAGATATTATCAAAAATATTGAAGCACACATCATGCAAAAAGGCTGGCAAGTGCTATTCTCTGAAAAAGAAACACAATTAGACCGTTTCTATGTCTGGTGTGCACTAGTCGAAGATCGTGCACTTGCATCTTGTTTAAAAAACAACTCATGGGATTTGTTAATTGGTAATGGTCGGCCAGGTATTACGCAATCGTTTGCGGATAAAGGCAAAACCACCTCGACATACCATCCCTATGGTGATAATTCTGGCGTTCGCGCATTTGTACATGCCCGTGATTTCCATGGTGCGTTCCCAAAGTATTTCGAAATGAACGAAGAGTTCCGCCTTTTCCACAACCTTGCATACGACGAATCTCAAAAAAAGCTTATTGACTTTGATACATCGGGATATCCAGTCGATGTTGTGCAACTATCAGATACGCATATCAAAGCACACGTGAAGTATGTGCGTAAATACCAAGCTGCAACCCAACAACATCTCGTTGTATATATTGAATCATTACGCTATTCGAATGTCCAACTCACTGAAATAGCTGAGGACATCAAATCAGACGCCACCAAAATCGTCAAATGGAAGAGATATATTCGCGAAGATGATTCTTCCGACGAATACAAAACCTGCTCACAGTTAATGATGAAGGTGGTTTTCCATCCTCCCGCTATGAAACAAGTTGATATTTGGCCTTTTGAAAAAGTTAATGAATCACAGTACGTACACTACATCATAGGCATCACAGATGATGGTGAAAGTATTGAATATACCTCGAATCCGGATAAATTAGGTGATTACTTTGGTAAAAATCCTGATGCACCTAATTATGTCACTCCTGTTTATTTTAGAAAAGCGGTACTATCTAAATACTACGCAGAATCCGATCGTTATCGAGTATCAGATGGCTTAATTTCGTGTTTGAATTTGTGGACATGTCGCATTGATAATGATAATCCATCGCATATTGTTGTCTTCTTAGGAGATCTCGGACGCGATCTACCTTACAACGAACAGTTACATTGGAAACAATACAATGTGTCACCAGATGGGGAATTAAGTCAAACCAGTATTCGACGCAACTTTGATGCAGAATTCACTGACCCTATCAGTATAGATTTGGTTTTTCGAAACGAGTACACACGCTTTATCAATGATTGGAAAACCAAGCACGGTTGGTCGTTCTACTTACCACTTCATGAAAATGACCAATATATCTTGGACATTTTGCGCATTCCTGTGACACATTCTCCAGAAGAATTAGACACTCAGGTGCTCTACCTCACAAAATTACTCGTTGATTCTTTAAATGAGGAAAATATTACTGCAAAATTGAATAATATATCGCCAGACTCAAAAGGTATCACAAAATTGGATTTGTTTCTTACACAACACAGTTTTGGTGATAAAAAAGATGTAATTCAATTTTTAAGAAATCTAAATGAACTCCGCTCAACAGGTTCTGCACATCGCAAAGGATCGAAGTATCAAAAAGTACTTACTCAACAATCATTCGTTGGAAAAAAGCCTAGTGAAGTCATGGAGCATCTACTCAATAATGCAATATCGTGTATTCATTCACTCCGCAAACATTTCATTGACGCTCACATCACTCTGTAATATGTAAGGAAACGCAAATACACCATACAAACGCCACTTTACATCACGTTAATCAACTACAACGAACAAGAATACATACTAGACGGTACAATAGTCACCAGGTAGACCCGAATGGTCACCAGGTAGACCCAAATACACACCAGGTAGACCCAAATACACACCAGGTAGACCCGAATACACACCAGATACTGGATACTATTCTTATACGGTTCACCATGATTACTCTTGCGAGCAGGGTAGTGTGCGCTACACACAAATTGTCATGCTGGAATCAAAGCTCGGCAGCAAAACGCGTCCAACGCACTACCGAGTTACTACTGATGCATCACATTGCATATCGTAGTACGCTATACTGTCACAAACATAGATTCAACATGGAATAACACCACCCAAAATACGCCTATCCATCGAAAGACACGTCTATGACCCACCTCACCTACAATGAAGACCAACTGGTCGAACAACCGGCGCTCCAGCTCCTCGCCCAGCTGGGCTGGCAGGTCATCAACGCCCGTGACGAAGTGCTCGGCCCGAATGGCACGCTGGGTCGCGAAAGCAAGGTGGATGTGGTGCTGTGGCCACACCTAACGGCCGCATTGCAACGACTCAACCCACAGGTAGCGCCAGTAGCACTCCAAAGCGCAGGCGAATTATTGCAACGCCATCGTGGTGGGATGGAAGGTGTGGCAGCCAACCGTGAAATCTATGCGTTGCTGAAAGACGGAATCCCGGTATCACTCACTGACCCACGTACCGGCGCAAAAATGACTGAACGGGTGCGTGTCATCGATTGGCAACAGCCCAACAACAATCATTTTGTGGCAGTCAGCCAATTCACCATCAAAGGACCCATGTACGAATGTCGCCCCGACGTGGTCTGTTTTGTCAATGGCTTGCCGTGGCTGGTACTCGAATTCAAAAAACCCCAAGTGGCAGTCCAAACTGCCTTTGACGAAAATATTAGGCACTACAAAGACGCCATCCCCCAGTTGTTTTGGTACAACATGGCCATCATCGTCTCCAACGGCACCGCCAGTCGCATTGGCACCATTAGTGCCAGTTGGGAGCGTTTTGGCGAATGGAAGCGCATCGCCCACGAAGACGAACCGCGCCGCGTGTCACTCGATGTGATGCTCCGCGGCGTCTGCGATCCGACGCGCTTGCTCGACCTGTGCGAAAACTTCGTGCTTTTCTCCGAAGCCGGTGCGGGTACCGTCAAAATCCTAGCCCAAAATCATCAGTACCTCGGCGTCAATAATGCGATTACCTCGATGACCACTGCCCGCAACATGGGGCATGGGCGGGCAGGCGTCTTTTGGCAGACCCAAGGGAGTGGCAAAAGTCTAGCGATGGTCTTTTTTGCTCAAAAAGTGCTCCGTACCATCCCGGGTAACTGGACGTTTGTGGTAGTTACTGACCGCATCGAGCTCGACGATCAAATCGCCAAAACATTTGCGTCGGTGGGGGCATTGACCCTCGGTAGTCAGCAATCACATGCCACTAGTGGCGCGCATTTACGCCAACTCCTGCGTGGCAACGAGCGCTACGTCTTTACCCTCATCCACAAATTCCAGACCGCAGAAATGCTCACTGACCGTAGCGACGTGATTGTGATGGCCGATGAAGCCCATCGTAGTCAATACGACACCCTCGCCATGAACATGCGCGCCGCCCTGCCCCAGGCCATGTTTTTGGCGTTTACGGGTACCCCGCTGATTGCCGGCGAAGAGCGCACCCGTGAGGTGTTCGGGGATTATGTATCAATCTACGACTTCAAACAATCCATCGAAGACGGCGCCACCGTCCCGCTCTACTACGAAAATCGCACTCCCGAGCTCAAAATCGCCAACCCGCTGTTTGATGACGAGATGCAAAACATCATCGACGCAGCCGAACTAGACGACGAACAAGAGGCCAAACTCGCCCATGATTTGGCGCGCCAGTATCATCTACTGACCCGCGATGATCGGCTTGAAACAATCGCACGTGACATCGTGCGCCACTTCCTCGGACGAGGTTTTGTGGGTAAAGCCATGGTGGTCTCAATCGACAAAGTCACTGCCGTGCGCATGTACGACAAAGTACGGCGCCACTGGCAAGTTGAGCGAACGAATACCAAAGACGAACTGCACCGCTGGCAATACATGCCACGGAGCGATAGAGACGATACCTACGTCCAGCGCCTCGCCGAACTCCAACAGCGCTATGAAATTTTGCAGACCACGGACATGGCGGTGGTCGTGTCTCCTGGCCAAAACGAAATCGCCCAGATGCGCACGCACGGGCTCGACATCGAGCCACATCGGCGCCGCATCAACGAATCGCAACCAAAACTCGACGAAAAGTTCAAAGACACGCAAGATCCGTTGCGGATTGTCTTTGTCTGTGCCATGTGGCTGACTGGTTTTGATGCGCCCAGTTGCTCGACGATATACCTCGATAAACCGATGCGCAATCATACCCTAATGCAGACCATCGCCCGTGCCAATCGCGTCTATCCCGGCAAACACAGTGGCATCATCGTCGATTACGCCAACGTATTTGCAGCACTCGAGCGCGCGCTCGCACTCTACGGTGCCTCAGCGACCGGCGCCTCGCCCATCAAAAACATGCAGGAGCTCGTCGCTGAATTACGCACGGCGGTCGCAAATCTCGAGCGCTTTTGTGCGCAGCATCAGGTCACTTTGGCAGACATCCATGCGCAACCCAGTGCGAGCATGGCACGCCTGCAAGCCATCGACACTGCCGCAGAGAAACTCATCAAACCCGAAGATGTGCGCCGGCAATTTATGGGGCATGTGCGCCTCACCACCACCTTGTATCAGGCGGTAAAACCAGATCCGGCAGCCAGTGAATTTGCCATACCCATGACGGTAGCCCAGACACTGCGTGATGCCATCAACACGGTACTCCACCCCAACCCCATCGATACCAGTGACGTCATGGCTGCGATCGCCAAATTACTCGATCGCTCAATCACCGGTATCGCAGTTGGCGAAAGTACACGGCCACCACTCGATCTTTCAAAAATCAATTTCAACGCATTGTCAGCACGATTTCGCACATCGCCACACAAACAACTCGACATCGAGGCCCTCAAAGCGGCGATTCAGCGCCAAATCGAGCGCATGATTGCCGAAAATCCAACCCGGATTGATTTCTTGGAGCGCTTCAAAGCGTTGATTGATAGTTACAACAATGGCAGTCGCACCATCGAAGATCTTTTTGATGCGCTCGTGGCACTCGCCGATAATCTCAGCGATGAGCAACAGCGCCATGTACGTGAACATCTGGAAGAAACCGAACTAGTAATTTTCGACATTTTGACACGCCCTGCTCCGGCGCTCTCGGTCCAAGAACGCGACCAAGTCAAGCGCGTGGCCCGTGAATTGTTGGCACGCATCCAAGAGACACTCGTCCTCGAGTGGCGTCAGCGTGTGGTTACTCGCGCCCGCGTCCAACTAAAAATTCAACAAGTACTCGATACCGAACTACCAGCCGCATACGAAAAATCGTTGTTCACCGAGAAGTGTCAAGCCATCTTTGCACACATTTCTGCCAAATATGTGGCGTAGCATGGGCTTGCATAGACGTACTATGCGTGGCTGCTCGGTGATTTTCATTCATTATGCCGTTGTGGCGAAAATAATGTGAATACATATGTTAGCATGCCTCTGCGGTGACAAGCCCTAGGAGATTCCACGCCATACGAAGGAGGAAGTGTGAAGTATAAAGGAGGAAGTGAAGTGCGAAATATTGGAAGCGCATCAATGCCCGCTCGATGCGCTGGCGCAACATGCAATTTTTACACTTCCTCCTTCCGACTTCACACTTCCTCCTTCATTTGCCCAAATCGTCAACATCGGCTATAATCGGCGGCGCAAGCAGACAAGGGCGTCAGCCAGTGTAATGCTGTTTTTTATTGCGGTTTCGTGCAGTTTTGCAGTCTGATACATAAGGAGTCACCACCGTGTCTTCAAATCAAATTCGTTCGATTGTCGCCCGTGAAATCCTCGACTCGCGTGGCAACCCCACCGTCGAAGTCGATGTGCGACTCGAAGGTGGCGCATTTGGACGCGCCATCGTCCCCTCCGGTGCCTCGACTGGTGCCCACGAAGCGTTGGAATTACGCGACGGCGACAAAAAACATTACCTCGGCAAAGGGGTATTGACGGCCGTCAACAATGTCAACACCAAAATCGCCGCTGCCTTGGCTGGCGAAGATGCCACCGACCAAATCGCCATCGATAGTGCCATGATTGTCCTCGATGGCAGCGATTCCAAAAAGAACCTCGGCGCCAATGCCATCCTCGGCGTGTCGCTGGCCGTGGCCCGTGCCGCCGCCAACGCCTACAACATGCCGTTGTACCGCTACATCGGCGGCTCGTTTGCGCATGTGTTGCCCGTCCCGATGATGAACATCCTCAACGGTGGCAAGCATGCCGAAAACAGCACCGACTTCCAAGAATTCATGATTATGCCCGTCGGCGCTGGTAGCTTCCGCCAAGCGTTGCGCTGGGGTGCCGAAATTTACCACACCCTCAAAAAAGTGCTCCACGATCGTGGCCAAGGCACTAACGTCGGTGATGAAGGTGGCTTTGCGCCCAGCTTGCCCACCAACGAAGCCGCCATCGAAGTCATCCTCGAAGCCATCGAACGCGCTGGCTACAAAGCCGGCACGGACGTGATGCTCGCCATGGACCCGGCCTGCACCGAATTGTATGTCGACGGCAAATATGTCCTCGAGCGCGAAGGTCGCACCTTGACCAGCGCCGAGATGGTCGATTACTGGGCCAACATCGCCAGCAAATACCCCTTGATTTCACTCGAAGATGGCTTGCACGAAGATGACTGGGCCGGCTGGTCGTTGCTCCGCAAGCGCATCGGCGACCGCGTGCAGCTCGTCGGCGACGATTTGCTCGTCACCAACGTCAAGCGCCTCGAACGCGCCATCAACGAGCAGGCCGCCAACTCGATTTTGGTCAAATTGAACCAAATCGGCTCGTTGACCGAATCACTCAGCGCCGTCCAAAAAGCGCAACGCGCCGGCTGGACCGCCGTGATCTCACACCGCTCTGGTGAGTCCGAAGATACCACCATTGCCGACTTGGCCGTTGCCACCAACGCTGGCCAAATTAAAACCGGCGCCCCAGCCCGCACCGACCGTATCGCCAAGTACAACCAACTCTTGCGCATCGAAGAAGAATTGGGCACTGCCGCCCGCTATCCCGGCATGTCCGCCTTCAACGTCAAGCGCTAGTTTTTGTCCAAAAGAAATCCCCGCGGTCATGACGACCGCGGGGATTTCTATGGAAATTACCGTCTGCGTTTTTCCTTGTCCTACCAACTCCTGCAAAAACAGATTAAAAGGTGCACCATGAGTACTTCATCGACCGTAGCAGTTTGCCTATGGTACGACGGCAACGCCGAAGCCGCCGCCCAACTCTACACGTCACTTATCCCCAATTCTGCAATCATCAGCATTTCACCGATGATGGTGACGTTTACCCTCGATGGCGTGTCGTTCCAAGGATTGAATGGCGGTCCCCTCTTCACCCCCAACGAAGCCGCCTCAATCGTCGTCAGCACCAAAGACCAAGCAGACACTGATCGCATCTGGAACGCGTTAATCGCCGATGGTGGCTCCGAAAGTCGCTGCGCGTGGTTGAAAGACCGCTTTGGTGTATCGTGGCAGATTGTGCCGCAGATCCTGCCACAGCTGTTAGGTTCGTCAGATCGGCCAGCGGCAGATCGGGCGTTTCAGGCCATGTTGCAGATGTCAAAAATCGACATCGCCGCCCTTGAAGCCGCCTTCAATGGCGCGTAAGTGACGCCGGGGCGCGTTGTTAACTGCGCCCCAGACCACTCGCCCGCACCAAGTTTTCCAACAACTGCACATTGGTCATCGGCCCGGTGCCACCCGGTACCGGCGTAATCGCCGCAGCGTGGGTCACCACTTCGGCATACGCCACATCACCCACCAATGTCCCGTCAGCCCGCACATTGATGCCAAAATCAATCACCACCGCGCCGGGTTTGACCATCTCACCGCGAATCAATTCGGCGCGCCCAACTGCCGCCACCACAATGTCGGCGGTGCGCACGATAGTTGCTAAATCGTGGCTGCGTGAATGGGCAATGGTCACGGTAGCATCGGCTTGGAGCAACAACCAGGCCATCGGGCGCCCCACTACCGCACTGCGCCCCACCACTACCGCCTGCTTGCCGGCCACGACAATCCCATAGTGGCGCAACAACGCCATGCCGCCGGCGGGAGTCGCCGGCACAAAGCGCGGTTGACCATTGGCGAGGCGCCCGGCGTTTTCGGGGTGGATACCATCGATATCTTTGTGGGGATCGAGCTGGGCTACCACCGCTTCGGCATCGAGTCCTTTGGGCAACGGCATCTGGATAATAATCCCCTGCACTGCCTCGTCGTCACTCAAGGCTCGCACCGTCTGATTAAGCTGCGCTTGGCTGACATCTGCCGGCAACGATACCAACTGGTACCCCGCCCCTACCTCGCCACAAATCCGCCCAATCGCCCGCACATAGCGGTCGGCAGCCGGATCACCCGCTACCTGCACCACCACCAAATTGGGGATAATTTCCAATTGGGCGATACGCTGTTTCAGCGACACTTTGGCGGCAACTGCCGCACTTTTTCCATCCAAAATCAGCGCTGTCATGCGTTTCCCGTTCGTATATTAGCTATTATTTCCCCGTCGCCAAAAAATGAGCCAGCCGCAATCGTACAATCCGCTCGATCAATGGGTGGGGGAACGGGCCGGTCAAGGGCAATTGCACCGCCCCTTTGGATGTTTTGTATCCCGCCAACTCCCCCTGCAATTCGGCAACCACTTGGGCTCCCGGGTATATCCCAATGTGGTGCGTATACCCCGCAAAATGCACGATATTTTTGCCGTTGATTTTGTAGGTTGGCATTGCGTAGCTTATCGCTTCGCTTGCATCGGGCAACAACGCACTGATTTGGGCACGTACTTGGTGCAAAATCACTTGCAATGCCGGTGATTGTGCCGCAATATAGGCGTCGATGGTTGTATTTGATTGCATCGTCACCACCCTATTGATCTTGGGGGTAGCGCCCCTTCAACGGTTGCACCAATTCAATCGGATTGCCGTCGGGGTCTTTAAAAAAGCCAATTCGCACTGCATGATTGTCAGGAAAATTAAACGGCGGAATGTGAAACACCACACCCTTGGCCGTCAACTCCGCCGCTACCGCATCGATATCATCCACTTCAAAGGCGAAGTGATCCCAGCCGCCACTGGCGCCCGCCACATGTGTTTCACGTGAAACGAGTTCAATGGTGAGTGGGCCAGTTTTGAGGAAAATAATATCTTTACCGACGAACTTCCCCACCACTTCCAGCCCGAGTACTTCAGTATAAAACTGCTTCATGGCGGCAAAATTTGCCGTCACCACGGCGACGTGGTGGACTGCATTCAATTGCATGGTGCATCCTTTTCTCGTATATCAACTGCTCACGGGGATATTATACTCAATCCCACTGTGATAATACGCAACAAAGAAATATGGTGGGAGTGCAGTTATATTGCACTCCCACCATATCTCTACTTTCCATAGTACCGCTCGTGCTATTCCGCTCGAGTCCGGGCATAGTGCATCACCATTGCGCCACTGGGCGTGGCAATACTTTCGACAACATGGAATGCCACCGGAATCGTGCCCGTCCCAAACAAGCGCTTGCCGGTGCCCAGTGTCAACGGGTAGACCATCAACCACAAGGCATCGACCAAATCATGGGCGAGCAAGGTCTGCACGAAGTCGCTACTGCCCCATACATGGATGTCACGACCGGGTTGTTGTTTGAGCTGCGCCACCTGCGCCGCGACATCGCCCTGCAAAAAAACAGCTGGTTGCCAAGCGGTCGTGGTACGGGTGTTGGAAGCTACATATTTGGTGGCGACGTTGACTTCTGGCCAAAAGGTTTGATTTGGCCAATACGGCTCCCAAATTTCGAAGGTGTTGCGCCCCACCAAAAGGTCAAAGGAGGAGTGCATCTTTTGGCGCAAGGCCGTACCCAGCACCTCGTCGGAGTAGCGCCCACTCCAGCCACCATGCGTAAACTCGCCGCTACGATCTTCGTCGGGACCACCAGGGGCTTGGATAATTCCATCCATCGTGATGTGTTCGAGCACGGTAATTGTACGCATAATCACCTTCCTCTCATGCGTTTTAATCGGTTGTAGTATACCAAAACAATGAAGGAGGAAGCGTGAAGCATGAAGTCGGAAGTAACGAACATCTCCGCGTGCTCCGCGCCTCCGCGTGAGATAAATCGGCATCTTGCATACACAGGCATTTATCGAAAAAATAAACGCTACCACTCGGAGATTGCACAGTCGCTATCGCTCCCATGCAATGACGTATAGTGGGGTCTCTGCGTCCTCTGCGCCCTCTGTGCGAGATAAGCGAGATGCCTCCGCGTGAGATAAATAGCATTCTCCAATTCACGGTAAAATAGCACCACTCGCCTATTTAAGGAAAAAACCATGTCAACGACATTATTTACCGTAGATGCCTTTACCAATCAGCCCTTTGCCGGCAACCCGGCGGCGGTCTGCCCCCTCGACGGGCCCCGCGATGCCGTCTGGATGCAACAAGTCGCCATCGAGATGAATTTGTCCGAAACGGCATTCCTGTGGAAGGTTGGCGATGGGTGGAGCCTGCGCTGGTTTACGCCCGCCGTCGAAGTCGATTTGTGTGGCCACGCCACCCTTGCGAGTGCCCACACCCTCTGGTCACACGGCTACGCCGACCCCAGTGAAACACTGCAATTCACCACCCGTAGCGGAATTTTAACTGCCACCTATGCCGATGGCTGGATTACCCTCGACTTCCCCAACGAGGCACCGCACCAAATTGATTCATTTGCCACCCTCAACGACGCCTTGGGATTTACGCCACAGTGGGTTGGCCAAAATCGCATGGACATCATGGTACGCGTCGACAACGAAGCTCAAGTTGTGAATTTCACTCCTGATTTTATGAAAATCTCCAAAGTTGACGTCCGGGGGATTATTTTGACAGCGCCAAGCAGCACGGCAGGCATCGATTTTGTGTCACGCTTTTTTGGCTCAAATGCCGGACTCGGCGAAGACCCCGTGACCGGCTCAGCCCATTGTTGTTTGGCACCCTACTGGGGTGAGATTTTGGGCAAAACAGCACTCATCGGTGCGCAACGCTCGGCCCGAGGCGGCATCGTCCGCACGCAATTAGTGGGCGACCGCGTCAAACTCATCGGCCAAGCCATCACCATCATGCAAGCCCAATTATTCGTGTAAAGCGCCACCACACGCACGCTCGCATATCAAAGAGGATAGTACGATGCCTATCGATCATTTTTTGGCAGTTGACCTCGGTGCCTCGGGGGGGCGCGTCATGCTGGGGCGCTGGGATGGTGCCCGCATCTCGATTGAGCCACTCACGCGCTTCGACAATGGCCCGATTGCAGTGCACAATCGCCAGCATTGGGACATTTTGGGGATTTGGAATCATATTTTGGCGGGGATTCGCACCCACACCAGTCGTGGTGGCGCACCACTAGCCGGTATTTCGGTCGATAGTTGGGGTGTCGATTATGGCTTACTCGACAGCCAAGGTCGCCTCATCGCCAACCCCACCTGCTACCGCGACCACCGCACCGACGGCATGTTGGAGCACGCCTTTGCCCGCGTGACGAGTGATGATATTTTTGCGACTACCGGCATTCAGTTCATGCAAATCAATACACTCTACCAGTTGTTGAGTATGCGCCTGAGCCAAGATCCGCAACTCAGCCACGCCGACAAATTGTTGTTAGTGCCCGATTTGTTGCATT
Source organism: Roseiflexaceae bacterium (assembly GCA_947450095.1). Taxonomy (GTDB): domain Bacteria; phylum Chloroflexota; class Chloroflexia; order Chloroflexales; family Roseiflexaceae; genus UBA965. The sequence goes on along the minus strand of CANFUF010000026.1, from coordinate 4,366 downwards.
ATTGGATGTCGGGCGTGGCGGTGGCCGAATACACCAACGCCTCGACCACCCAAATGCTCGATTGCCATACCCGTGACTGGGCGAGCGATATGCTGGCGCAGCTCGACATCCCCCGCCAGATGTTACCCAAGGTGATTATGCCGGGCACGATTTTGGGGCCGTTGCTGGCCAGCATCTGTGCCGATACCGGGCTGACCAATGCACCGCCGGTGATTGCTGGTGCCACTCACGATACCGGCGCAGCCATTGCGGCCATCCCCGGACTCGACCCCCACAGCGCATATATTAGTAGTGGCACGTGGAGTCTGATGGGGATGGAAATCGCCGCGCCGGTGGTTTCGGCCATGGCCCGGGCAGTCAACTTCACCAACGAGGGGGGTATCAATGGCACCATTCGTTTGCTCAAAAACATTGCCGGGCTGTGGTTGCTCCAAGAATGCCGGCGCAGTTGGCAACGCCAAGGGCATGAGTATAGCTGGGATGAATTGATGGCTCTGGCGAGTGGGGCGCCGGCATTTACCAGCATCATCAATCCCGACGCCCACGACTTCCTCAACCCCGACGATATGCCCAGTGCCATCCAAGCGTATTGCCAACGCAACGGCATCACAGTGCCCCAAACCCCTGGTGCGATTGTGCGTTGTTGTCTCGAAAGTTTGGCGTTGCGCTACCGCACCGTGCTCGACACCCTCGGTCAACTCAGTGGCAACCACATCAATACGGTGCGGATTGTGGGTGGCGGTAGCCAAAACCAATTGCTCAATCGCTTTACCGCCGACGCCTGCAATTTGCCGGTGGTGGCCGGGCCGGTTGAAGCGACGGCCTTGGGGAATGTACTCATCCAAGCCTTGACCATCGGCGCGATTCCCGATTTGGCTACCGGTCGCCGGATTATCGCCGAATCTTACCCGCCGACGATTATCGAACCGAGTGCCCAGCGGACCGCCTGGGATGAACAATTGCCTCGTTTTCTCCAATTGCCGGCGTAGAAGGGGGATTGTTTGTATCTCGCGCAGAGCACGCAGAGAACGCAGAGACATCTCGCTTATCTCGCACAGCGGGCACAGAGGCCGCAGAGACCCCACCATACGTCATTGCATGGGAGCGAAGCGACTGTGCAATCTCCCAGCAGTAGGGTATATCATTCCGATACATGCCTACTTATGCGAAATGCTGTTTTATCTCACGCAGAAAAGGATTGTCTTTGGCTCGCACAGAGCACGCAGAGGCCGCAGCTATTTAGAGTCGCAGCCAGCTGCGTCTCCCATTCCAACCAAGAAAGGGTTTTTTCATGACCAACGAACAACTTTATGCATACATCGAACGGGCCATCACCGAGCGTCATTTGGCGGGCGACAAAGCCCAGCTCAACAAGCTCCAGACGGCCTGTGGTGTCATCATGGCCGCCGCCCAAGACGCCAGCCAACCAGCCCTCGCCAAGCAATTCCAGATTTTGGCGGCGCGGGCTGCCAATCTGGCCGAAAAAATCAGTGATCGGCGCTAAATTATGACTATCACCCTTGCAGACATCCAAGCGGCCCATGCCGTCCTACGTGACGTCATCATCGCCACCCCCATATTACCCGACGACAGTTTGTCGGCCCAACTGGGCGCCCAGATTTTTCACAAAGCCGAATCATTGCAACGCTCAGGGTCATTCAAGGTGCGCGGTGCCTACAACGCTATCCGCAATCTCGATGACGCCGCCCGGCAACGGGGTGTGGTCACCAACTCTGCCGGCAATCATGCCCAAGGGGTGGCGTTGGCGGCCAAATTGTTTGGCGTACCGGCAGTGATTGTGATGCCCGAACACGCCCCCCTCACCAAAATCACCGCCACCCGGGCCCTCGGCGCCGAAGTGGTGTTGTCGGGGGCGACCTTTGATGATGCAGGCATCACTGCCCGCCAGATCGAAGCCGAACGCAATCTGACCTTTATCCATGCCTTCAACGATCGCAATGTGATTGCGGGCCAAGGCACCATCGGCCTCGAGATTTTTGCCAATCTCGCCAATGCCACCGTCATCGTCGTCCCCATTGGTGGTGGCGGCCTGATTGGCGGCATCGCCACCGCCTTGCGCGCCCTCGGCTCGACCGCCCGGATTATCGGTGTGCAGGCAGCCGGCTGTGATGCCGTGCGCCCCTCGCTGGCCGCAGGTCACCCCGTGCGGGTCGACAGCGTGCGCACCATTGCCGATGGTATTGCGGTCAAGCAACCGGGGGAATTAACCCTCGCCATCATCAATCACTTTGTCGATGACGTGGTCACCGTCGATGATGACCAAATCGCTGCGGCCATCACCCATGCCGCTCGCTCATTACACCTCGTGGTCGAAGGAGCGGGGGCGGCAGGACTGGCCGCCTTGATGGCTGGGCTGATTCCGTTATCACCGAATGATGTGGTGTGTAATTTGTTGTGTGGCGGCAACATTGATCCCAATTTTTTGACGCGCGTCATCGAGCAAGTCCTGGTCAAACAAGGGCGCTACCTGATGCTCAAAGTGTTGGTCGCCGACCGCCCCGGCAATTTGGCACCGCTATTGCGGGTGGTGGCGGATAGTGGGGCCAATGTGGTTGATATTTTTCATCGCCGCGCTACATGGCTCGTGCCCATCGACCGCGTCGGCATCGAACTCATCCTCGAGGTGCGTGATGTTGCCCATGGTCAGACGGTCATCGAAACACTCCGGAGCAATGGGTATGGCGTCGAACAAAACGCCGAGTGGGGCGCATGAACAACCCAACCATTCGCGTCATTGTCAGCGATATCGACAGTACCTTGATTTGGCGGGGGCATTTGCCCCCACAAAACCGCGCCGCCATGGCTGCCGCCCACCAACAAGGCATCCAGGTGGTGTTGGCGACGGTGCGCAAATATTCGTCAGCCAAAGAAATCGCCGACCAGCTCGATTTCGCTTGCCCGTTGATTTGCGAAGGGGGCGCCACCACCTACGATGCCACGGGACAATGCGTGGCCGCCATCGCCATTCCCACAGACATCATGCACATCATCGCCCAAACCGCTGATTACCACGCGATTCCGCTACTACTCACTAGTACCGGTACCAACTATGCTACGGCGGGTGCGATTAAAGAATTGTCGTCGTTTGACCCCGACACCCATCATGCCGAAAACGCCACCAGCGTCAGTCAACAACATGCCATTACCCGGATTATCGTTGCCGAAGCGCATCATGTGCATGCTCTCGAAGCTGCCCTTGCGCATTTGCCCTTGCGCATCGCCAAGCATTTTAATCGCGCGGGCATCCTCGAAGACGCCGTGATTACCGCACCCACCGCCACCAAAGAAGCCGCCCTGCTAACCTGGTGCCAACAACAGGGGCTCGGTTGGCACGATGTGTTGGCGATTGGGGATGCTGAAGCCGATTTGGCGATGGTGCAGGCGGCCCGCATCGGCGTGGCCCCGGCCAATGCCCACGCCACCGTCAAAGCCGTCGCCAATTGGGTAGGCCCATTGGCTGAAGCAGGGGCGGTGGCCGAAGCAATCCAACGTTTTGTATTGAATCAATAAACGAAAGCAGGTCTTTGATGATTATGGCAGGCACCCGCACCGCTACGATTTTGGCGATTCAGACGATTAGTATTCATGGCACTATCATGGTGGATGTCAGCTATCAAATCACCACCGAGGCCGCACCCCGCAATGCTCGTCTCGGTGGCGAAGCCATCAATGGCAATTTGGTGGTGGGTGCGACGGTACAAGTGACGTTTGTGATGAATGTCGCCACTGGTATAACCGTCGGAGCATGAACCCTTATTAAAATCACACGGGCTGGAAAGCGCGATGCGATTGGCTGACCCGCAGCCAACCACATCGCGCCATCAGCAACAATTAGTTGTTGCGATAGAATTCTTGTACCGTTACCACGATGGGCTCATAATCGTAGCCCAAAAGAATTAATCGATCGTTTTTGAGTTCGACATTGTGCCAAACCACCCCGTTCACCCGGAAGTCGAACACCGTGGTGTTGTAGATTACTTGGCTGAAGTACCCAATGTGCTTATTCAGCACGATTGCGTTGGCTTGATCTTGATTCAAAAATGTGGTCCACGCACCAGTACCAGCCGGTGCGATTTCAATCACACTTGCATCTTGACCAATATCAAACTGGACTGAATAACTAATCCGCCCGGTCCGTGCTTGTGTCCCCACTACGGCGTTTGCCTGTGGCTCAAATGCGGCCCGTGCTTGGGCGGCGTGCGTACTTTTGACTGGCATCATGGTGAATGCACAAACGAATACCAGTGCGGCGACGACTAACTTACGAAACATTGCGGTGCTCCTCTAATTCGACAAATGGTGATTGTAATTCGCTGTTCCCTCGGTCCAACTGGGGCAGGTGGCG
>CANFUF010000025.1 GCA_947450095.1 Roseiflexaceae bacterium | reverse complement strand
ATGTTGTGGTGGCACCGTCAGTTGCATGTCATCGATCATGGGGCTGCGCTGTATGTGATGCATGCCTGGGATGGCTACGAAGATCGAATCGCATCTCCTTTTGCGGCGATTCGGGATCATGTGTTGTTGCCGATGGCATCACATATCGAAGCGGTCGATACAGAATTAAGTCAGCGCTTTACTCCAGCGGCGATAGCCACGGTGCTCGATTTGGTGCCTGAGGCGTGGTGGCCGTTGGGGCGGCGTTGGCAGGATCCGGCCCAAGCGCGGGCTGCCTTGCAGGATTACCTTGTGCGTCGTGTGGCAGCGCCGCGGGCGTTTGTGGCGGAGGTGCTCCGTGCCCGCTCACTCATTTGATTACGCGATTATCCGTTTGACCCCGCGCATCGAGCGTGGTGAATCAATCAATGTCGGTGTGGTGGTCTTTTGTCGTACCAAACGCTTTTTGGCCGCCCCGACCCATTGTGACCAGCGGCGATTACAGGCCTTGGATGACACATGCGATCTCACCACCATCCAAGAACATTTGGCGGTGTTTACGGCGGTGGCGCAAGGCGACCCTACGGCAGGCCCAATTGCCACATTACCAATTGCCGAACGCTTCCACTGGTTGGTGGCGCCCCGAAGCACGATTATTGCAACTACCCCCGTCCATTGTGGGCTCTGCGATGATCCGCAATTGGTAGTGACACAATTATTACAAAAACTTGTGTGGTAAAAATAAGTGTTGGAATCACAATCCCCACCCGCCAAATTAATGGTGCGTGGGGATTTGGGGTGTAATGCGTAATGTGTGATTGGTTAGGGTTGGCGGACAGTGACCACAATTGTCGTACCATCAGGAATCAGGCTGCCAATCATAGGCTCTGTCTTTGCGACTTGACCTGCGGCGACGGTATCACAGAGCTTGCCGAGATTGTCACACCCTTGATAGACGACATTGGTCGTTGTGATACCCGCAGATTCGAGCAACTTGAGTGCATCTGATTCAGAAATGTTGACGACATTTGGTATGCGGTGATTGGCTCCGAGACTCGCATAGACGCGTACGGTGTCGCCTGCTTGTAACACGGAATCAGGCACTGGATCGGTACGAATGACATTATTGTTTGTGATGGTGGCGTTGTATTCTTCGATGAGAATTACCCGGAGATTCATGGCTTCGAGTTGTTGGCGGACATCGTTGGCATTGAGCCCCACAACTTGGGCTGGCACATGTGGCGCCATTTTGCCTAAACTTAAAATATAATGCACGGTTTTGTCTGCAGGAGCGGGTTCTCCAGCTGTAGGGTTTTGACTCATAATGAGCCCTTTGGGCACATCATTGGAATATTTGGCAGGATCTGCGACGGGGGTAAGCCCGGCGCTTGCCAATGTTGCCAAAACATCGTTTTCGTTGTGGTTGTGTAAATCGGGAACACTCACGCTTGAGAAGGCAATAATTGCCGTTGGTGTTGCGTCGATTGCTTGGGTGGTATTGGGTGCTGTATTGCGGTTGGTGTTCGGGGCTATTAAGCCGTTGAATGAGCCAATGGCAAAAAGATAAAACACCCCAAGTGCGAGCGTGAGTAACAATAAGAGCAATAAAAATCCACCAAATTCACGGCCGGCGCGTGAGGGCAACGGGGATGTGATGGTCGACCGCTTGGGTGGCAAATTACGCATCCCAGCAGAAATAGAGGTGGCACTCCGCCCATTGTTTCCAGTTGAGCGGACGGGGCGCGGAGCGGTATCGCGGACTTCGGTTTCTTCTTGGGCTCGCAACAACTGACCAAATTCTTTGGCAGTGGCTGGGCGTTCTGAGGGGTTTTTGGCAAGTGCACGCATGATGAGTTGCTCAAGCGCTGGTGATACGTTCGGATTATGCCGGCGAATGGGCGGTGGCTTGGAGCCCACATGTTGCAAGGCCACTGCTACGGCACTGTCACCGGTAAATGGTAACTGACCGGTGAGCGCTTCGTAAATCGTGACAGCTAACGCATAAATATCGGATTGAGCAGTCGCTGGTTGGCCACGGGCTTGTTCGGGTGAAATATAGTCGGCGGTGCCAAAGGTCACACCGGTTTCGGTTTGGGCGGTCGAAAGACCACTTTTGGCGATACCAAAATCGGTGATTTTTGCAGTACCATCATGGGCAACCATGATGTTTTGGGGTTTGACATCACGATGCACCATACCGAGTTGGTGCGCTGCATCGAGTCCATCGGCAATGGCACTGGTGACCTGGAGTACTTGTTGTATGGGGAGCTGCTTGTAGCGCAAAATCATACTTTTGAGATCGCTACCATCGACTAATTCCATCACGATGAAGTGCTGGCGTTCTTCTTGACCCACATCATAAATATCGACAATGCTGGGGTGGCGCAAATTTGCCGCTGCTTGGGCTTCGTGGCTAAAGCGTTGTAAGAAATTCAAATCCGTCGCATGATGCGGGTGGAGAATTTTGATCGCAACGACTCGATTGAGCCGTACGTCACGACCTCGGTAGACGGTGGCCATGCCACCATCACCGATTTTTTCTGCGAGCTCGTAGCGTTGATTGAGTATTTTTGATTGCATGTTTGTAGTTGTGCTTACGCAAATGTACGACGAATAGCAGGGTTAGCCGGTGTATGGGTCACGATGCCTAAATGTGCTTCGAGTAAACACAAATTAATGACATCTTCTTGATTGTAATGCAGTAAAATCTCGAGCGATTGTTGATCATGTAACTCTTCGTAGCGCCGCCAGAGTCGTGGCGCATCAAAACCACTAATTCCAGCAGTTGCCCGCTGAATGCCAATATTTGCTTCGATAAGCTTTAGTCCACCGCGTAGACCACGTTTACGACAGACCAACATCAAATCGCTATGCGTGTAGTCATTCAACAGATTAATCCGTAAGCGACGCTTGATGAAGGGAAGATCGAAACCAGAACCGTTGAAGGTGACAATAGTTTCAATGCCTTCGAGGGCATTGTAGATTGCCAAATCATTGATTCCACCATCAATCAGTTGAATTGTCCCGATGTCATTGCGATAGATGCCGATGACGCTAATGCGTTGGTCATGGGTTGTTTCGATGTCGAGATACGCACGCATCCAAAACTCCCACCCACATCTGGCATGGTGGGGCACAGATGGAAATAACTATACAATATCATGCCTAATTATGACATACTGTAGTGCACATGTCAAAACAGATATATACCGCAATGGTATACTGTATTCTGGCATTTTTGATGAGTAATGATACGTTAAAACGATTAAAGGAAGATTACATTATGCCCCGTCCTGTGATTCTTGATACCGACCCAGGCATTGATGACGCATTGGCGATATTGTTGGCGGTGGCATCCCCCGAAGTCAGCTTACGGGGGGTGAGTGTCACTGGTGGGAATTGTCCCCTTGTTGATGGATGGCACAACGCCCGTAATGTGTTGGCGTTGGCCCAGCGCACCGATATCCCTGCGTTGGCTGGAGTAGCATTGCCACTCTTGCGCCCGGCTTTTACCGCTGCCGAAACCCACGGAGCGAGTGGTCTCGGGTATGCGGTGTTGCCACCTTCCCCCCTCCCACCAGCGAGTGAACACGGTGTCGATTTTATCATCCGCGAAATCATGGCCCAACCGGGCGAAGTCACCCTCGTCCCTGTGGCCCCATTGACCAATATTGCCATGGCTATCCGTAAAGCCCCCCAAATCGTCACTGCCGTCCGCCAGGTGATTATTATGGGTGGTGCGGTTCGTGCCGATGGCAATACTACGTCACTGGCAGAGTTTAATTTTTTTGTTGATCCGCATGCTGCACATATTGTGTTGACGAGTGGCATGCCGATTACGCTGGTGCCATGGGACATTACCGTTGAGGTGATGCTTTTTCAACAGCATATTGACCGACTGCTCAAGATTGATTCGCCAGTGTCGCGATTCATTGCGGCAGCCACACGGTTTTATATGGAATTTCATCAAGCCAGCTTTGGGGTGTCGGGATGTGCCATCAACGACCCAGTGGCCTTGGCACTGGCATTTATGCCCGAACTTGCTACCACGCGCGCAGTGCGGATTGATATCGAGCATACGAGTGAATTGACCATGGGCAAAACGGTGTTGAGTTATGTGGGCGATGAATCACACCCCCCACGTGATACCGACATGACGGGTTTTGATTCGACTCGTTGGCCGGCTACGTGGCGGTCGATGCACCGACCGGTACCCAATGTGCAACTGGTGACGGCATTTGATACTCCACGGTTTATTGAATTATTTGTCACGCGGATGGAAGCACTCGCCCAGCAGATTCGCTAATATGTGCAACCATCACCACCGCACATGCGTCGTACGGGGCAGTAATATTGTGTTTGTACAGGGAGTTGATTATGACTATTCCACAAAAATTAACCCGCAGTCGTAGTGATCGTTTGATTAGTGGGGTGTGTGGTGGGTTGGCGCGTTATTTTTCACTTGATACCGTACTTGTGCGTGGCATATTTGTGGTGATTGGCTTGATGAGCATGGGGATGGCGGCGATTTTGTATTTGGCAGCGATTTTTTTGATCCCCGAAGAAAGCGAAATCGGTGCGGCCAACCAAACCCATCCCGGCTGGCGCTTTGATCCGTGGACGGGCGAGCGTGTGAATGCTCCCAAACCAGCCGAGCCCCAAAACGAAATCGTGGTGGTTCCTCACACCATCAGTGCCCCACCAACCAATGACAACGTTGATACGCTGTAATTAAAATATCTGGGAGTGGTACGAACCCCAGCTAATGTCACTGCGACATTAGCTGGGGTTTTTGATGATGCGGAAGCCCAAAAAGGGATTGGTCATTAATGGGTCCATTCGGAACCGGCAGGCACAGCGGGCATATCCGTGAGGGTTTACATAACAGCCACCACGAATAATCCGTCGTCCAGGTGCCTGTATGTCGTTGCGTCCGTCATCGGCGTGGTAGGGGTAGAGGCGATCGAGTGAGGTTGTCCATTCCCAGACGCCCCCTGCCATATCGAGGCATCCCCACGAGCTAGCGCCACTGGGGTAACTGGCGACGGGAGGGAGTTGGGTGCAACTGCCCCGTACTGCGGCGCGGCTGTCGTCCCAACTGTTGCCCCACGGGAATTGGCGGCCATCGTTGCCACGGGCAGCGCATTCCCATTGGGCTTCGTCGGGGAGGGCGTAGTGTGCGGCAGTATGGTGGCTTAGCCACGCACAAAAGGCATTGGCCATTGGCCAGGTAATATTGACGACGGGGAGGGCGGGGGATGCCGATTGGGCGTGCCAACTACTCGGTGGTTCGCCGCCGTGGGCGATATAGGTCGCATACAACGCCACCGTCACCGGAGTGGTGGCGATAGCGTAGGATGTGAGGGTGATGCGGTGCTGGGGTGATTCCTCGCGGTACGATTCACGAGTGCCGCCGTAGGTTTTTGCTAATGTGCTGAGGTCTGACTCATTGGTTCCCATTAAAAACGCCGTGGTGGGGATGGTGACAAAGGTAGGCAGGGGGATGTTCATACCACCACCTCCCAACTGCTCCCGGCGACGGTGCGTTTAAAGGCGATTTGGACGGGGAAGAGGTCACGGAGCTCTTGGATGTGGGTGATTACTAATATGGTGTGGAAATCGTCGCTGATGCTGTTGATGGCTTCGATGAGTCGTTCGCGCCCTTGGGCGTCTTGGGTGCCAAAGCCTTCGTCGATAATCAAGGTTTCGAGGCGATGACCAGCCCGATGGGTGAGGAGTTTCGAAAGCGCTATCCGTAATGCAAAGCTGATGCGGAAGGCTTCGCCACCGCTATAGGCTTCGATCGGGCGGGTGCCATTGGCATCTGATACGCGGATATCGATGGTTTCGCGGGTTGTGCCTTTTTGTGTTTCGCTACTAGTCGAAATCGCGAGGTAGAGTTGATTGTCGCTCATCCGCGCTAGAATCTGATTCGTTTCTTTTTCGAGGGCAGGGATGGCGTAGTCGCGGATGAGCATGGCTTGGATGCCTTTGCTGGCAAAGGCTTTTTCGAGGATGTCGTAGCGGTTGATTTCACTCGCAAGGATGGCTAGTCGCTCTTGGTGGATGATTAGATTATTTTGGGCTTCGCGGGAGATGGTAAGTTTGGCTTGGAGTTGACTGCAATGGTCGCGACAATTGCGGATTTCGGTGTCGGCAGCAGCCCGCATTTGTTGGGGTGTGATATTCGTATTACGGTCACCAATGCGACTTGCAAGTGATTGACTGCGCTCGGTGTGTTTGTTGACATCAGCATGACTCGTGTCACGGGTAGTACTGAGTTCACTGATGCGTTGGGTAGTTTCTTGGTGGCGTTGTTGAGCGGCATCGAGATTGGCTTGGCTGACGGCGAGTTGATTGTATTGGATACGGATTGGCGTAAGCAGGTCAATTTGTGCTTGAATACTACGTAATGTGCTTGGATTATAGTTGAGGGTGGCCAGTGCTTCTGTAATTTGGGTATAGGCCTGTTGATCGGCGAGCGCATATTGATTGGTGTCAAGCAACTGTTGGGCAGTATCACGCTCAGTAAGGCAGGTATCGCGACGTTGCTTCTGGGTCGTGAGATTGGTAATGTCGCTGTGTAATTGGGTGAGGCGTTGTTGGACAAAGGTACGTTCTGCCTGTTGGTTATTTGCCGTATGTAAGGCGTCATCGAGTGCGAGGATTTGTTGTTGGGTCGTGTGGATGGCAGTTGCGAGGTCGAGTGCTCCAATGGTGTCGAGTTGTTGTTGTAGTTGCGCTTGTTGGATGTGCAATCGCTCTAACTCATTGCGTTGTGCTTCGATACCGCCAAGGCGGCGGCGGATTTCTCCAACCCGCACGGTTTGTTGCTCGCAGCGGAGTTTTTCGTCGTTGAGTGTCGCAATTTGTTGATTGATGAGGGTAATTTGTTCGCGAAATTCGCTGAATTGACTGCGGAGCATGACAATTTCGTGTTCGAATTCGGCTACGGCGTGGGTATAGTGATCGTGATCCATCATGGTTTGACAGGTAGGGCAGGGGTGATTAACGGTGAGTGTTTTTTGTTTTTCGGTGAGCTCGAGTCCACGAGTTTTGACGATATCACGTTGGGCACTCAGATTTGCGTTGTGTTCTTGGAGGGTGGTTAATTCTGATTGAATTGCGCCGATGCGTTGTTGGGCAACCTCGCAGACGGCTAGTTGGGTATTGAGTGTCTCCCATGGCTGGGTGAGTTCGTTGAGTTGGGCGATGCGGTCGTGGAGCTTTTGGATGTCGTTGGCAATGCTTGTTTGTTGTTGCAATTGGGTTTGGGCATGGTTAAGTGTTATACGGAGCTGTTGTTGTTGTTGTTTTAAGTCGGTAATTTGGTTATTGACATCTTGTAGCGAGATAATTTGGGCTGTGAGCTGGGCATGTTCGTCGACCAATGTATCGTAGTTGACAATGGCTCCATCGATGAATTGGATTTCGTCATTCAGGCGTTGAATAGTATGGGTAAGAAGTTGTTTGGCATCACTTATTCGTTGTGAAGTCGCTTGGTGTTTTTGTTGGAGGGTGTCATAGTTATCGCGTTGGGTCGAAAGGTGGCGGGCTGTTTGTTCGTGGTCGATGAGTTGTTGATATTGGGCTTCGATGGTTGGGCGCTGGGCGAGTTGGCTTTCTAATTGGATAATGGTGGCGTGTAATTCTTGTTGTAGGGTGGAGACATCATCATATTGTTGTTGGGTTTTGGAGAGTGTGAGTTGGGCGTGTTGCAAGGCAATCCGCGTATCTGCATAGTCACCAAAGGTTTCGGCTGCATGCAGACGTGCATCAGCGTTGTTGAGCAAGGTTTCGTACTCGGGGATTTCGGCAACTTTTTTTTCGTCGTTGGCCATTTGTCCTTGGAGATTGATTTTTTCGTCGTTGAGCGTACTACGGGCGGCTTTGGTGCGTTCGCGGTATGTCTCGTATTGATCGATTTCGAGGATTTGTGCCAAAATATCACGGCGTTCGCCAGGCGTTAGTTGTGTAAAGGCATCGGCGCGCCCTTGCCGGAGGTAGGCAGAGTTTTGGAATACGGCATAACTCATCCCGACGATTTCGTTGGTGATACGCTGTTGCGTTTCGCGGATGGTACCGCCGTTGATTGATGCCCATTTGGAGCGCTGGGCATCGCTGGCTTGTTCAAGCATGAGTTTTGATCCACCACGGCTGGTGGTGAAGCTCCGGTGGATGCGGTAGCTGATGTCATTCACCATAAAGGTCAACTCGACAAACATGTCTTGTTCACCAATGGTGATGATTTCTCGTTCACCGAGGCGGGCTTCACCCCAAATGGCCCAATGGATAGCTTCGAGGAACGATGATTTGCCGGCGCCGTTGTCGCCACTGAGACAGGCAATATGGATGGCAGTAAAGTCAAAGGTGGGTGTGTCACCACGATAACTCAAAAAGTTTTTCATGCGTAAAGTAAGGGGAATCATAGTGTCCTCTTGTTATTGAATGGTGTGAATCGTATCAATGATTGATTGATTAAACACGGCATTGGTACAGGCCTCCCATATGAGCGGCATTTGTTGACGTTGTTGGGTGGCTTCTTGGCGTAGGTGGCTGAGGATTTTTTTGGCGTCGGGATTGGTGAGAAGTTTCATATCACCGAGCAGTTCATAGGCAACCACGGCATCTTGGAGGACGCCGAGGTGTTTTTGGAGTCCATCAAGAGCCGTTAAGGCAGGTTGTGTGGCTGGTGTCAAGATGGAGGGGAAGCATTCGAGGATGTAGCGCAAGCGTTTGCCACGGATGCGTAGGGCATGTAATTCGCTTTCGGCGACGCGTTCAAAACTCGCTGGCAGTGGTTGTTGCAATTCATGACACCGTTGCGCGATGCTATCACCCAATGCGGTGACGACGGTAGTTTGGGTGGTAATCGCGGCGGCATGGCTTGTGCAGACAAAGGTGGCGTAGGTTTCCAAAAAACGCTGATGCTTAGCGCTTGTAATAAGTTCATGGAGTTCGGCCAAGGCTTTGTGGCGTGTTTTTGCGATGCCTTTTTGTAGCGATTCAGGGATCGGTGCTTCGCCAAAAATACGTTGCACGGTATCGTGGAATGCATCACAGTCGCGTACGACGCCATGGAACCGTGCCATGCGCCGGAAGCCCCGCCGGAATTGGTTGAGCATTTCGACATCATAAAACCCATCGGCACAATCAAGCAACGCCCGGATTTTGCGCAACGTGACGCGCATACGATGGATGCTTTCGGCATCGAACGTAGCGAGGACTTCTTGTTCGCGGTGGAGCATGCGGCGGAGCTGGTAGCGGAGCTGCAAGCGTAAGCCTTCGCTAAAGGGCAGCTGATGGATATTGAGTGGTGCGCCATACACATGATAATCAGGAAGGGTGACCTGGGGGATTAATTTGGCTATTTGGTCGCGTTGGTCACTATCAAGTGCCAGCCAAAATGGTTCGCTATTGAGATTGGTGTGATTGGTATATTCGCGACTGAGTTGGGTGGCGCTGGCACTCAAAAGGCGGTTGGCTGGGGTATCGTAGTGCGCTAATGGTACAAAGAGTGATTCATCGCCACTCCGTTGCGTTCCCAGCAATACGGCGATATGGGCGTGGAGCGCGTGCAGTTCGTCTGGGGCTTCGGGGTAATTGGCATGCAGGCGTAACCCCCGCGAAAGCTTACTGAGTTGTTCGTGCATACTCGGGACTCGTTGTTGGACTAATTGACCTAAGAGGGTGATTTGGGCAGGGGTCGTTGTTTGGCGGGCTTCGATTTCGATTTCACAAAACGATTCATGATGCCCCGCTGCGTGGATACTGCCATGATCAAGCACTAATTCGGCGATGGATTGCCCGTTCTGGTCGACAATATTGCGAATTTGGCGTTTGGTAATGGTATGCACAATCGGCAGTAATTCATGAGCCGCAATGCCAAATGTATTGAGTTGGGTCAAAATTTCGGCTGGCCAATGCGTTGATTCAAGCGGGTATTCGTATTCGTAACGCACCGATACATCACCGACATCGGGTTGGCTCGTTTTGAGTGTAATAAATTGGGTTGTTTGATCGATGATACGAATGCGAATACTGCTATGCATTTGGGCGAGGGCATGCGTGATCGTATCAAAATATATCGTGTGTAGTTGTTGGGTGGCATGCGCCTGGAGTTGATATTGACCGAGGGTACGCCGCTTCCACAAGCGTTTGGCCGCTTGTTCGTCGATGACGCGCAATTTGAGCTCTATTTCGTGTGGAATGGTCATAAAAATATATACCTTGTGGCGGTCGCAATGTTGCTCTTTAATTATACGGGAGTTCATCCGTGTTGGAATGGTTTTTTGCACAAAAAAACGGTGCTGTTTTGGGATATCGTGGCCGGAGCATGATTTGGTGTGTAAATTGCAGAGCATCACTGCATTGTCTCGTGTTGATGTTTCCATAAAACTCATAATTTTTAGAAAAAAACAATAGCAGGCGTTAGGGGCAGTGGCATACGAGGTGTATTTTGGGTAAAAAAAGCGCGGGTAATAGCGCAATAGAATGCGTATTTTGCCATGAATACCGCGCCTGCCGACATTCGCCCGTACTTCATGCTATAATGCTTCAGAAATGCACAATTCGCCGCGCCATCGTAGGCGCACCTTGAGCACACACGGAGTTATTTCGGTGAAGGTTACAAGTGAGCGCTTGCCGCGCAGTTTGATGAAGTTGACTGTCGAGATGGACGAAGCCACGGTTGAAAAAGAACTCGACCGGGCTGCTCGGAGTTTGTCACAAAAAGTACGTGTCCCGGGCTTCCGCCCCGGCAAAGTACCCCGTCCGATTCTCGAACGTTTCTATGGGCGTCAAGCGCTCGTCGAAGAGGCTTCTGAGGGGATTATCAATGCGGGCTTTCGTCAAGCCCTCGAACAAGAAGGCATTGAACCTATCGGTCAAGCAAGCCTCGAGGATGTGCAGTTTGTCACTGCACCCTATACGTTTGTTATTCAAGTACCGGTCGATCCGATTACACGGATTGCCGACTACTCCGGCTTCCGCCAAGCACTCGAAGTACCAGCCATTAGCGACGTCGTATTGCAACGTGCGCTCGACGAAGCCCGCGAACGCCATGTGGTGTTGCGTGAGCCCGAAGAAGTCCGGGCTGCCAGCCAAGGTGACTTGGTTTCGGCGGAAGTCGATGCGTTGCGTGACGGTGTCTCAATTAATGGTCGCGAGCCAGGGCAGGCTGCTCCAAGTACTGATCTCATCCTCGAGCCAGGCCGATTGGTCGAAGGCTTGATGGAAGGTATCATCGGCATGGCAATCGGCGAAAACCGCCAAATCTCGGCGTTTTTGCCTGACGATTATGCCACCGAAGATATGCGTGGCGCACCGGTGGTATTTGATGTCACCTTGCGACGCATCCAAGAGCGTATTTTGCCCGATTGGGAAGAATTGCCCACCCTCGAAAGCTTCGAAGGTAGCTTGGCTGAATTCAAAATCAAGACCAGCGATGAATTGGCCAAGAATGCCAACACCAATTCAGAAAACCGTCTTATCAACGCCTTTGTTGATGGTTTGGTGGCTGGCGCAGTCTATGATTATCCCGATGTTGCGGTCGAACAAGAAGCCGATCGCGTGTTGAGCACCCAAGAAGCCGAATATACGCGCTATGGCACCACAGCCGAAGCCGTCTACAAGCAAATGGGCCAAGACCGCAAAGAATTAGTCAAACGCTTACTCCCCGAAGGGGAAGAGCGCCTCAAGCGTAACTTGGCCATGCGTGAGTTTGTGTTGGCCGAAGGTTTGACCGTCAGCGACGAAGAAATCGACGCCGAAATCGGTGCCATGCTTGGTGACTATAGCGGTGATCAACGTGATGCGATGCTTGGGTTGTTGCGTGGCCAAATGGTGACATCAATCGCCAACAGTGTCCTCGACAAGAAAATGCGCGCCCGTATCATCGAAATCGCCACCCAAGGTGCAGGTGCGGTCGCTGCGACCGAAGCCCCAGCAGCGCCCAAAAAGCGCACCACCAAAAAAGCCGCTGACGGTGCTGACGCTGATGCCGAAGCCACCACAGCACCCAAGAAAAAAAGCACCAAGAAGAGCGAGTAATCGCATTGGTGTAACCAAGGAGGTAGCGCATGAAATGGCAATCACACGTTGAACTCATGGCAATGATGCCACAGATTACCCAACTCGTTCCGACCGTTGTCGAGACCACTGGCCGCGGGGAATATCGTTCCGACATCTATTCACGGCTCCTCAAAGAGCGGATTATCATGTTGAGTACGCCCATCGAGGATATGGTGGCCAATCTGGTGGTAGCGCAGTTGCTCTTTCTCGAGCACGAAAACCCTGAGCGCGATATCATGCTCTACATCAATAGCCCCGGCGGCTCGATTACTGCCGGGTTGGCGATGTACGATACCATGCGGATGATTCGTCCTGATGTGGCGACGGTCTGTGTCGGTATGGCCGGCAGCATGGCGACTATCCTGCTCGCTGGTGGTACCAAAGGCAAGCGTTATAGCCTGCCCAATTCCACCATCCACATGCATCCTGCTGGTGGTGGCGCTCGTGGTTATGCACCTGATGTCGAAATCATGGCGCGTGAATTGTTGCGCTCGCAGCAAATCATTCGTGATTTATTGGCGGCAGATACAGGACAGACCAGCGAACGAATCGCCAATGACTTTGACCGCGATTTGTTTATGAGCCCCGAACAAGCCAAGGAATACGGGATCATCGACGAAATCCTCACCCGCGAAAAGCTTCAACAACGCGGTTAATTAGGGCGAAATAATACACGTTTTTGAGGTAGATAATGTCAAATAGCGGTCGTGGCGTTTATAATTGCTCGTTTTGTGGGCGTAGCCAAGATGAGGTACAACGTCTCATTGCTGGCCCCCCGCCTATCTTTATTTGTGATGAGTGCGTCGCGATTTGTAATCAAGTTATCGCCGAAGAACGCCAACGCGCGCAACCGACGCCGCCACCTGCACCGGTGGTAGAGCGTCCGTTGCCCGTGCCGCATGACTTGCGTGCGAACCTCGATGACTATGTCATCGGCCAGAACCGCGCCAAAGTCATGTTGGCAGTGGCCGTGTATAACCACTACAAACGGATCCGAGCCAATCAAACTCTCAATGATGTCGAAATTGGCAAAAGTAATGTGCTGTTGATTGGTCCCACGGGGAGTGGCAAAACCCTGCTTGCCCAAACACTCGCCAAAGCGCTTGATGTGCCCTTTGCCATCGCTGATGCTACCGCCTTGACCGAAGCTGGGTACGTCGGTGAAGATGTCGAAACGATTTTGCTCCGTTTAATCCAAGCAGCCGATGGTGACATCGAACGCGCCAAAACGGGTATCTTGTATATCGACGAAATCGACAAAATCGCCCGTAAATCGGATAATCCATCGATTACTCGCGATGTGTCTGGTGAGGGTGTGCAACAAGCCTTGCTCAAAATTCTCGAGGGTTCGGTGGCCCATGTGCCTCCCGTCCCTGGGCGCAAGCACCCCCAACAAGAATTTATCCCCTTTGACACCTCGCAGGTATTGTTTATTTGTGGTGGGGCATTCGAAGGTATCGACAAAATTATTGCCAATCGGGTTGGTCAGAATCGGGCAATTGGCTTTTCGGCAATTGGTGCCCCAGCGACACCACCGCCGACGACTGCCACCTCGACGCACTTTCTTGACCAGGTGATTCCCGATGATTTACTGAAATACGGCTTTATCCCCGAGTTTATTGGGCGTATCCCGGTGATTGCCCCGTTGCAACCACTTGATCGTGATGCGATGCGGCGCATTCTCACCGAGCCCAAAAATGCCGTGGTTAAACAATACCAGCGATTGTTGGCAATGGATGATGTCGCACTTGAGTTGACGGATGAAGCCATTGATGCCGTCGCTGATGCGGCGATTCGCTCGGGAACTGGTGCGCGGGCATTGCGCAGTATCCTCGAAGGCGTACTGATTAATGTCATGTATGATGCACCTTCCCAACCAAATCTTGCACGCTGTATTATTACTGCCGACGTGGTGACCAACCAACAGCCACCGACACTTGAATTTCGTACGCCATCGGATGATGTCACCGATTTGCCAGTCGTAAGCTAGTTTCTTTACAAAAACGTATGCATTGCATGCGTTTTTCTGTAAGAATATTTTTTACTACAATATATCGTACTATGTACAAGTTGACGTGTTATGGAGATAGTGTATAATACATATAGATAGTGATGTGCACCCAAGTGAATCAGCATGCATTATGGTAGTGATAGCACTGACTTGTGTTGACTGAGTGATCGGGTGCCGGTATATTTAGCGCTTGCGGGCGCCCCTTTTTTGGTTGTATTTTTTACTACAAAAGGTGGTACTACGATGAAGTTAACGCGACGAACTATCGGTCGAGGCGACCAACAAGCCCCACGACGAATTTTATTTGCAGATGATGATCCGTCAATTGCCACGCTCATTCAAGTCACCTTGAGTGGATCGCGGTATGAGGTTGTGGTGGTCAAAAATGGTCTTGAAGCATTGAAAGCATTTAGTGACAGCGCTTTTGATATTGTGTTACTCGATGTGATGATGCCATATGTTGATGGCTTCGAAGCCTGTAAGCGCATCCGTGAACAATCTGACGTGCCGATTATCATGCTGACTGCCCGCGATGGCAGCGATGATATTGTGCAGGGGTTTGAGCTTGGCAGTGATGATTATATTACCAAGCCATTCAAGACTGTCGAAGTGATTGCGCGTATCGAAGCGATTTTGCGCCGAGTCGATGGTATGAAAAATCGTCAAGCGCCCACACTGGTTCGGGTTGGCGATATCGAAATCGATGCGCCCCGCCATCGTGTCACCTTGGCCAGTACAGATGTGAATTTGACCCCGATGGAATTTGAGTTGCTGTACTTTTTGGCGGCGAACTATGGTGAAGTGTTTGACCGTGAAACATTGTTCCAAGAAGTATGGGGGTATGACTACGTCGGCGAAACAAATCTCGTTGACGTATGTGTGCGTCGTCTACGTGAAAAAATTGAAGTTGAGCCGTCAAAACCTCGGCGTATCTTAACCGTCCGTGGTGTGGGCTACAAGATGGCTGATTTGCCAATCTCGGCGACTGCACCAATGCTGGTGAATTCCGAGCCAGTGACTGAACCATTGATGGGCTATAATCACGGCAAATAATAGAATCAGATAATGGTACATACCACAGGCCCTTGACTATTACTAGTCAAGGGCCTGTGGTATGTATATCCCCCCGTCACGCAAGTATATGAGTGGCGGGGGGGGTGACTGTACTTATTCTTCGTCGCTAGGAGCGTCTTCTTCGCCTTCTTCGTCACCTTCGAACATATCGACGCCAATCATATCGCCGATATCGAGGATACGTTTGTGCTTTTGATCTTCGTTTTCAGGATCATCAGCCACCATTGCCACCACCGCATCATTGTCATTGAGTGACAAAACGCGTACGCCTTGGGCACTACGCCCACACGCGCGAATCTCGCTTGCTTGGGTTTTGAGGACAATGCCATTGCTAGTGATGAAGGTGAGCAACATGTCGGCATCGATGACCCGGGCAATGGCAACGGTATCCCCATCGGTAAGGGTCATGGTTTGCATTCCTTGGGTGCCACGACCTTTGGGGCGATAGAGCTTGACGGGGGTGCGTTTGCCTTTGCCGTTCCGTCCGATAATGACAAGCTGTGCGGTGTTTTCGACATCCGCACTCACGATATCCATGCTGATGACTTCATCCCCGTCACGCAAGCTAATCCCACGCACACCACCAGCAGGGCGACCCATGGGGCGCACTTGGGCTTGTTTGAAGCGTAGGGTTTTGCCGAGGCGGGTAGTGAGCATGATGTATTCATCACCCATGGTGGTCGTTACCCAGCCGAGTTCGTCACCTTCGTCCAACCCGATGGCGAGGAGCCCGTTCGAACGGACTGAACTATAGTCTTCGAGGGTGGTTCGTTTGATTTTGCCACGGCGGGTGGCCATCAACAGGTATTTGGCTTGGGCATAATCGGGAACTGACAAGACCGACGTTACATGCTCGTGTGGTTGTAGGTCAATCAAGTTGACCAATGGCAACCCTTTGGCAGTGCGACTAGCGTCAGGTACTTCGTGAGCTTTGAGGCGGTAGACACGCCCTGAATTGGTGAAGAACAGCAAATCGTGCATGGTGTTGCAGGTCAAAATATGACTCATGACATCTTCATCACGGGTTGCAGCCCCGCGAATCCCTTTGCCGCCACGTTTTTGGGTGCGGAAGGTATCCGGTGATTGGCTTTTGATGTAGCCACGGTTGGACAAGGTGATGAGCAACTTTTCGTCTGGGATGAGATCTTCGTCGTTGACTTCACCGTTGACACCATAGATGATTTGGGTGCGACGGGCATCGCCGTATTTTTCCATCAAGTATTTCAGATCGGCTTTGATAAGCCCATTGAGTTTGACTTGGTTGTTGAGCACTTCTTCGAGTTCGCGGATTGTTTTGCGTACTTCGGCCAATTCTTCTTCGAGCCGCTTGCGCTCAAGTGCGGCTAAGCGCCCGAGTTGCATGTCGAGAATGGCATTGGACTGGGCTTCGCTAAACGAAAAATTGCGCATCAAGTTGTTGCGAGCGGTATCGCGTGAGCGTGAGTCGCGGATGGCTTGAATGACCTCATCGAGAATATCAATGGCGCGGGTCAATCCTTCGAGGATGTGGGCCCGGGCACGCGCTTTGTCGAGG
Organism: Roseiflexaceae bacterium; assembly: GCA_947450095.1. Lineage (GTDB taxonomy): Bacteria > Chloroflexota > Chloroflexia > Chloroflexales > Roseiflexaceae > UBA965. The sequence goes on along the minus strand of CANFUF010000025.1, from coordinate 12,794 downwards.
TCGAATTCGCTACGACGGCGGATGACTTCACGGCGATGCTCGATGTATTCTTGGAGCATGCGTTTGAGTGTCATCAAACGAGGTTGCAAGCCGCGCTCAATCAATGACAGCATATTGATGCCGAACGATGTCTGCATCTGCGTATGCTTGTAGAGGGCATTGAGGACTTTGCGGGGTTGGGCATCTTGCTTGAGCATGATGACCACCCGCATACCGGTGCGGTCTGATTCGTCACGGATATCGCGAATACCTTCGATTTTCTTTTCGCGTACCAGTTCGGCAATCCGTTCTTGCAAGCGCGCTTTATTGACTTGGAAGGGCAACTCAGTCACGATGATTTGGTGTGAGTTGCGTGTACCTTCTTCGACATGGGCTTTGGCGCGAATGGTGATTTGGCCACGACCCGTGCTGTAGGCTGCGTTGATACCTTCGTTACCCAAAATCAACCCACCGGTGGGGAGGTCTGGCCCGGGGACCATTTTAATTAGGTCTTCGACGGTTGCGTCGGGATTATCGATGAGGTATGTGATAGCCTGACAGATTTCGTTGAGGTTGTGAGGTGGAATATTGGTGGCCATACCCACGGCGATGCCGTTGGCCCCGTTGAGGAGCAAATTGGGCAAGCGGGCTGGGAGTACGGTGGGCTCGCGGAAGGTGCCGTCGAAGTTGTCGCGGAAGTCGACCGTGTTGCGCTCGATATCGAACAGCATTTCTTCGGCAATAGCGGTCAAACGGGCTTCGGTATACCGCATGGCTGCCGGCGGGTCACCGTCGATGCTGCCAAAGTTACCTTGACCGTCGATGAGTGGGTAGCGCATGTTCCATGGCTGGGCCAAGCGTGCCAAGGCGTCGTAGACAGAGCTATCACCGTGGGGGTGCATTTTGCCGAGCACGTCGCCGACGATACGGGCGCATTTTTTGTAGGGTTGATTATTGCGCATCCCCATTTCCCACATGCCATAGAGGATGCGGGTTTGCACGGGCTTCAGCCCGTCACGGGTATCTGGGAGCGCCCGCGAGACGATAACCGACATGGCATAATCCAAATATGCCGTACGCATTTCGTCTGTAATACTGCGATTGCGAATTGCACCGACTTCCATAGTTCACCCCTATTTATGAGCACCAAAAAGATTACAATTTGATGAATGAATTATACCATAATTACAAGGGGTTGTGATTATAGATACGCCCAAAAAAGTGATTTTGGAGACAAAATAACGCAGTGAGGTGATTTTCATAATAGGAATGAATTCCGCGGCCAAATGCAGTTTTTTACAAAAAGCACCGTGGAGTATGCTTATTCGTTATCTGTTGTCGAGTGTGTATCGAGTGGGGTAATTCCACGCACTGCAATTGGCACAAAATCAAGATAATCGCAGGCCGTAAGTTGATAATAGGTGCCATTGACCATCCCTTGGGTGGCATTGCCCCAATCATCGGGGCGATGCAAATGCCCATACAAACAGGCATTAACGCCACTCGCGGCAAATTGGCTGGCAAAATCCGTAGGGCGGCGGTCGATGAAGGGTGGGTAATGAATCATGGCGATAATCGGGCGCTGATTGGCAATTTTACGGGCATCACTGAGGGCGCGTTGCATCCGAAGCTGCTCACGGGCATAGATCCGCTGGTCGACCGCCACATCAAAGCCCGGTGTGCCTGGGGCGCTCCAACCCCGTGTGCCACAGACCACAACCTCACCGAGGTCGAATGCATTAGATTCGATGAGGGTTATGGATGGCGGGATATAGGCTCGAATGGGAGATACACGGTCCCACCAATAATCGTGATTCCCTTTGATACAATATTTCCGCCCTGGGAGTTGATCGATCCAACGTAAATCAACGAGGGCTTCTTTGAGTTGCATGGCCCATGAAATATCACCGGCGATGAGCACGATATCTTCTGGGGCAATCAGATTTTTCCATGCAGTGGCAATCCGCTCGGGATGATTACGCCACCGATTCCCAAAAATATCCATTGGTTTGGGATTGGCAAACGATAAATGCAGGTCTGAGATGGTCCAAATCATAACGGTAATAACTCGATCGCATGCAGAGTAAATACTCAAGAATGGTTAACACAAGAAACTATGGCGTCAATTGCCTTCACGCATGGTAGCAGATGCCAGCGTCTGTGCCAAATCAACAGGGAACCATGCGGGCAATGGTGCAACAATGGTAATCGGTGTATCGTGGATAGGGTGTGGGAATGTCAGTTGCCAGGCGTGGAGCCGGTGTGGTTGCAGGAGCTCGCTGACCGGTCCATAACTGCGATCGCCGATGATTGCATGCCCAATCTCTGCAATATGGAGTCGGATTTGATGGGTGCGTCCCGTGTGTGGGATGGCTAGAATGATACTCGTGCCATCATCACGCCGTTGGATAACTCGGAATGTGGTGCTCATTTGTTTGATGATATCGCCATTGGGCAAGGTATCACCCACCGTATCACGTGGATAGGTCCTGAAACGCCCGCGTTCGCTGCGCCCATGACCAGTATCACTCTCATAGTCATCCCAACGGGGATGACCGTGGATGTGACATAGGTAGTGTTTTTGGGCGAAGTGATTGACAAAAATCTTCTGAATCGCGGCGTTGGCGTGGGGATGTTGCGTAAACAACAATACCCCCGTGGTGTCACGGTCGAGTCGATGTGCTGGATGTAACGGCGGATGTTGACCTGATTCTGCAAGCAAACGGGCTAATTCGGTGCGTAGGTGATTATCACCATCCCAGGGGGTCGCATCGACATAACTTCCTGCCGGTTTGTTGAGGGCAAGTAACCAGCGATCTTGATAGATGATATTGGCACTGGTCAGTATACATGGATGTGCATACGCAGGTAAGGTATGGATGGTTACCATCATCCCCGGTAATACCATTGCAGTGGCAACCCGTACACGTTCACGGTTAATCCACGCACCTCCCCGGGCAATTAACGCTTCTGCAGCCTCATAATCGTTATTGAGTGCCTGGGTGGCGATGTCGCGCAACGATGTGACAACCTGAGGATATATACGGTAAGGTCCATCTGGATTGTTTTCAGTTGACATAAATATTATGCATCATACCTTAAAAACGGAATAGGGCTAGGCGTCGAGTGGTATGGTCGTACAAGATTGTACATAGCGCCACAACCACTTGCGCATGGTAGTGTACCCGATATTCTGTCGAAATACACGAAGAATTCATATAATAGGGGGGAATTCGCCGGTGAATTATGCGTTGTAGATATAAATAGTCGATAAATGCGTGTTGGATTGAGAAAAACAACAGCACACCGGCATAAACAATCGCTGTTTACGCCGGTGAATTAGTCATATGGTATAAAAACTATCCTTGGCGACTTACGTATTGTTTATGATAATAGTCGCGATATTCGCCGCTTTTGATAGGGCGCCACCACGCTGGATTATCGACGTACCATTTGACGGTTTTTTCGAGGGCTTGATCAAAGGTATGGTTACTCTTCCAGCCTAATGCACGGAGCTTGTCGGTATCGAGGGCATAGCGGCGGTCGTGGCCGGCGCGATCTTTGACATAGGTGATGAGTGAACGTGGTTTGCCCAGCAGATCGAGGATTTTGTGGGCCATGTCGATGTTGCGTGTTTCGACGCTCGTACCAACGTTATAGGCTTCGCCAGCCACACCACGATGGAGCACGACATCGATACCTTCACAGTGGTCGGTGACGTATTGATAATCGCGCATTTGCATGCCATCGCCATAAATCGGGATCGCAATGTCATCCATGGCATTGGTGGTAAAGAGGGGGACGGCTTTTTCGGGGTAATGGAATGGTCCAATATTGTTTGAGCCACGGGTAATCGTGGTATTGAGCCCATAGGTGATGTGATAGGCATAGACGATGTGTTCTGCGCCAGCTTTGCTCGCCGAATATGGGCTGCGTGGCTCAAACACGTCAGATTCTTTGGAGCGACCTGGCTCTGGAATCTGGCCATAGACTTCGTCCGTACTGATTTGATGGAAGCGCGTCAACCCGAGTTCACGGGCGGCTTCGAGCAATGCCCACGTGCCATTGATGTTGGCTTGGATGACGGCGTCTGGCTGCATAATCGAGCGATCGACGTGAGTTTCGGCAGCAAAGTTGATAATTGTGTCGATATTGTACTGTTGCACAGTTTGTTTGACTTGATTAAGGTCACAAATATTCCCATGCACGAAGTGGAACTTGGAGTTTTGCTCGGCTGCTGCGAGGTTTTCGCGGCGGCCGGCATAGGTCAAGGAATCGTAGACGACGATATCGTAGTTGTAGCGTTCGAGCATATAATGCACGAAGTTGCTCCCGATAAATCCTGCGCCGCCGGTTACTAATAATCGTTGCATGGTACTCCCTTAACTCAACAAACATCGCCTACTATTTTACACGGTTTTAGCATACGTGTGTTTATGGATATGGATAGTAGACTGGTCGTGGTGTCTCTGTACGGGTTTTACTTGGGCTGGCAGTCGGTGTCTTGGACGGCGTGTTTGTGCGCGTGCCCGACGGTGTGAACTTGGGTGCGGGGTATGGATACGCTCCATTCGCCAACGGAGTCTCCGTTTTGCTGGGGGTGAGTGTTTTGCTGGGTGTTAATGTTCTGCTGGGGGTTTGCGTGATTGTCGCAGTCCGTGAACGGGTTGGTGATCGTTGCCCGGCTGCTGCATATTGATCATACATGACCTCGGCAATATCCCATGTTGCAAACCGGTTAAATATACTCACTTCGTCGACTGAGCCATCAAAATAACCATTGCTCAGGCTACCATCAGCGCCGATCCATACGGTAAGTGCGCCGCTCGGATTTGTCGTTACCACGCCGCTTGCCACCGGTGCACCATTGAGATACAGCACTATCTTGCGATTTGTATCGATGCTACAAATCAGGTTATACCAATCACTACTTGGAAGTGTATCAATTGTCGCAATAATGACTGTCCCATATTGGCAATACGGCGCCCCATTGGCATCAAGCCCAAGCAGGAATTTATTTGCATTAGAGGGTGTGGCAGCGCGTGCAGAAAGGATTACTGAATCACTACTCGCATTGGAATTTACCCAGGCGGCTACACTAAATGGCTTGGTCGCAACGACACTTACTGTAGATTTTAATTTGAGTGTCTCACTGCCCGTAAAGGTGACGGCATTACTAAACCGTACGCCGCTATCGCCAGCGGTTGGACAGGTGAGAGGTGCCACGCATAATGCAGGATTGGTGGACGCTGCCTTATTTACAAACGAAATAGCACCGCTGTTTTCGTCAAATGAAAATCGTGCCAGGTTGTTACTCAATGCCGTATCGGTGGGGAACAGTGTATTTGTCACTGTTGGTGACAACGTGCGTGTCCGTGTGGGCGATAAGCGCAATTGATCAGTGATATATGACATGTACAAGAACTCGATATCATCATAGGTGAGTTCACTATTGTAAATCGATATTTCATCGATTTCGCCAGTATAAAATGCCCCTGATTTGAGTGTATTGCTCCCCACATAGGCGGTTAAGGGACCACGGGCAAACCATGTAACGCTATCCATTGCCACACGGTCACTATTGACATAAATTGCACGATTTTTTGTAGTACTGTTCATCGTACATGCATAATGATTCCAATTGCCGTCAGTGATTGCTGATGGTGCCGTCAAAACCCCATTACTATTGGCGCAAAAAAACTTCCCTGTAGCATCAAATCCGGTGATGACAGAGCTACTCGCACTCCCAATGGCAATGCTATCCATAACACTACCAAAAACTGGTTTAGCCCAAAACGATATTGTCACATCGCCAATCATCGTCAATGGTTTGGCTAAACTCGTATATTGCGTACCTGCAAACAACAGCGAGTTCCCGCTTACACCACTACTAACCACCGTCGGACACCATATAGATGGCGTGGCTGGAATTCCAGGGCAGGTTAGGGCTTTGATCGGGTCCATCAAGTTTAGTAGTCGAACGTTTACCCCTAATGGATCTTCGAAGCTAAAGCGGGCGATGCGCTTACTCCCGAGTACTTCTGTCCGCGTAGAGGTGGGAGTATTCGTGAATGTTCTGGAAGGAGTAAGTGATCTGGTAAATGTGCGTGTATTCGATGGGGTGAGCGTAATGGATGGGGTCGATGTATTCGTGCGTGTCAGTGTGTTGGATGGGGTCGATGTATTCGTGCGTGTCGGTGTGTTGGATGAGGTCGGTGTATTCGTGCGTGTCGACGTATCTGTTGGTGTCTTGGTCTTTGTGGGGGTGTTGGTCGTGGTGGCGGTATCTGATGGGGTGAATGATTTGGTCGGTGTTGGGGTAATCGTGGCAGTCTTGGATGTCGTCGGCGTTGCCGTCGGCAAATCCAATACGGTAATAACCGTGCTATCGATGCCACATACGTTGAGTTTGGGGTCACCACTTGCATTACACACGGGTACATCAGGGTAGCCGGTATTGTCTTTGGTTAAGCCAAAAAACAACGTATAGGTGCCAGCAGTGGTAAATTTGACCGACCCATTAATGGTGCGTTGGGCACCGGCTGCCAGTGCGGTGTCGCCAATACTCCAGCGCCATGGTTGATCAACAGTGCTTGCAATAGAGCATTGTGGTGCAGCACTATTGCTGTAATTTTGATCCCAGCCGGCATATCCTGCCATTATGTGAAATTTCCCAGTACTCTTGGGGAATTGGGTTGATCCAGCGCCGTTTTTGAAGGCCCAACATTGATTTTGATCGAAGGTGTAATTAGTATCAGCAGGAGATGTATAGAGTGGACCTTGAATATCGACTGATTGCGTAACGCTCCCTGTACGATATGTAGGATCATCATATTTGTTAGTAAGCGTAAATGTCAGACCGAGGGTGTCACCTACCATCAGCGTAGTTTTGTCGGTCGTCACTGATAACCACCCTGATTGATGGTTTACCGGGGTACTCGTTGGATTGCTGACGACAGTGTTGGCCATCGGCGCAGAAATGAGAGTTGATGACGCGGCATTGGCTTTATAGACCATGAATTGAACCGCCCCAAAGAGGACCACTGCGATAAACGATATTAATAGTATTGGATGATATAAACGCATGTGACTACCTCTTACCATTGTTGTTGTATCAAGCCTAGCCTACAATTACCCAGATTGCTATGATACGCTTCTGATATAGCGCTTCTATTGTGATGCTCTGTGAACTGCTTTTGTTCCATCAATTGCATTTACGACAGTATATAGTATATCGCAAATATGTAGAATAACACAAGTAAAATTACACGAAACGCAAATTGTAATGAAGTATTAACGATTGAGCTGTGCACGATAGAGTATGTTGTTAGTGTTCCATACTAACCATTGCCCTACCGTCAATAAATGGGTCGGTTGATCAAGTGCAATGACTGCGGTGCCACGTGCCAGTACGCCACGTGCGAGTACGTTGTAGAGCAATACTTGCCAAGGAGCGGTATTGGCGACTGCGAGAAGTTGTGTGGGATTCGTCACGAGGACAATCTGCACATTTGCAATGGGCTGCGTTGATAGCCGAATTAACTTTTGGGTGCCAATATCAAGTTGATATTGAATGACTGAGATGCCATCGCTCGTAAACAGCATGTTTTGGGGTGTAAGACCAGTAATTTGATGTTGGCTGACAATCTGATTAATCCGTAAAGGAACAGACAATGGCGCTCCGATGATAAGCCGTCCGTTTTGGATATGACCAGCCTCGAGATACCCTTGGTTGTTGGTGGTTGTCCCTGCAATCATTAAACCAAATTCACTACTATCGCTATTGTGCATCACTGATACGGGCCCCGGTAATGCGATGCGTGGCGTCAATTCATGGAGCCAATCATCATTTGCCAACGTAATCAATGCGGTTTGCGAAATAGGACTGTTGGGGACTGATTGGGTCAGTGCAATATAAATATAGCGTCCACTTACCACCAATGCACTCGGTGTGGCTGAGCTAACCATAGTCCAATAACCAGTCTCCTGCGCAGGGGTTACGCTGACATCGAGCCGTTGTACAAATATAGTATTCCAGGTGAGACGTCCCACAATCACGAGTTGATTATCATCTGTTTGATTGATGCGCATCAGGTTGGCAGATAGACCATCAATGGCGAATGGTGTTTGGCGAGTGAAATTACTCAAATCAACAGTCTCGAGGCTTGGGTTCGCAGTGTCATTTCCCGTAAGCGCAAAAAAGTGCTGTTGGTTATTGATGAGTTGGGTGATGTTGCCACTCAGCGTCATTGTTGCGACAGTCGTGGGCATAATAACGGATACGGAGGTTGGACTCAATGTTTGGGTTATGGTGCTGGTACGCGTGCTGGTTGACGTGCGCGTGCTGGTTGACGTACGCGTACTGGTGTGGGTAGGGCTGAGTGTTTTGGTGTGCGATGCGGTGGCCGTGCGGGTCGCATCATGATGAATGACTTCAGCAGTACTGGTTCCATTATTACTGCGTTGCGTAGCGATAAAGGCCGTTTGGGTTTGTTTTGCAAATGGAGTGGCACTCAGCAAAAACTGCTTCTGTTGGGCCGTCGCAGTGTTTTTGGTAAAGGCCGTTTGGGTCAAATCATTGCGTTGTGATTGTTGCTGCGTCGCAATTGCATTACGATTGGCTGATGTCGTCCCGGTTAATGCAATGACGGCTGTTTGGGTTGCTCCATGGAGTGCAATCACACTTTGCATTAATGGCATAGGGGTCGCCGTAGCGGTTTGGGTAGCAGTCATCGTTTTGGTGCGGGTTGCGAGTCCTTGGCTGCGGATAGCAGTTGCGGTTAAGCGGTCGGCAACAATGGTTTGACTAGAAGCCAAGGATTGCACGGTATTTGTTTCATCGATACTTGCCATGGTTTCGGTCGCAGCCCCGATGCGTGTGCGAATAGCTGCGACAAGTGTGGCGGTTGGCGTGGGGGTCAAGGTGGCGGTTGGGCGAGCGATGACTCGAATGGTAATGGGTTTAATGCCACACGCGCCGCTACTATTACCCGCAATACAGGGAGAATCAGGATAGCCTATCCAGTCTTTTACTACCCCAAAATAGATAGTGTACGTGCCGATGGTGGTGAAGCGTACCCGTCCAATGACCGAACGTGTTGCACCGGGTGCGAGTGGACTATTCCCGATGCTCCAGCGCCACGGATGATTAACCGTGGAGGCGGTCGGACATTTGGTGGCAACATTGGCATAGGTACTATCCCAAGTGCTATACCCTGCCATGACCCGCACGCGCTGATTGGCATTGGTGGTGATTGCTGGTTTATCAAACAGGGTTACCCCGCTATCATTACGTTTGGCCCAACATTCATCTTGATTAAACGTATATCCGGTATCTGGTTCGGCAAATGAAAACGCTGCGCCACTAATTGCCATGCCATCGGTATAGTTATTACGGATTTTGATTGTGAATTCTGCCGTATCATCGGGATACAAAGTGGTTGCTTTAGCGGTAACACTATCGATCCAACGATCGACAGGAGGTGTTCCGTTATTATTGGCAGCGGTAACGCGAATGCCTGGTATCAAACTATACAACACATCACCAGGGCAGGTGGTACTCCCGATATCACGATGTCCCACAATCGTGTTGAGGGTGACGTTTTTGTAGGCATAATAGGCGGTGGTGTTGGGCGTGATGTGGTAGGTGGTGGTAATCCATGCGATGAGACTATTGAGTGCGTTTTGGGCGGCAGCGGTCGGCGCCACATCACTAAACGTCCCCATCATCGAAATCCCAATGTTGGCGCGGTTATACCCAAGTACATGCGCTCCATCAATTATCGTACCGTTGTCACGCACGCCATTCAGTCGTCCCGAGTAGATTACGCCGTTGGGATCAATCAAAAAATGATAGCCGATATCGCCCCAGCCATGAGTGATGGTGTGATAGCGCCAAATTGAGCGCACCCGAGCGGCCCAATCGCTCCCCAGTGCATCATTGGGTGTCGCCGTATGGTGAATGGTAATCATCGTTGGCTTGGCGATTTCGGCAGGCTCGGGTAACCAGGTGGCATCGGTGGTCTCACCGTTTGCTGCCCGTTGGTCCCACGTTGCCACATCACTATCACCCCAGGTGGTACGGGCGACGATTGGTGGTTTGCTCCCATTGGGTGTGCTGAGGGCTGCCGATGGCATGATGCGCCGGGTGGCGTTGGGTAACAGCGTATTCATGGTGATGGCACTAATTTGTGTGACATAACTCGCACTGTTTGGTGGTAGCATGAGCTGTGCTTGCCAGGCAATTGCAGGAGTATCCGTCGAAATCATCGTACTCGTGGCTTGGTTTGCTGGTGCATTGGGGTCGGCAAATTCATCGTTGGGGCTCACGGCTTGCCATTCGCCCCAACCAGTCGCAGTCTGTATGCGCACCGCCAGCTGAATACTGGCAATGTTGCCATTGACTTGCCACTGCACCACCAATGCCGTAAATGGTTGAGGGGCGGTGTTGGGGTCAAGCAGACGACTGGTATAATCGATTGCCTGCGGCTCGGTACCTGGTGCCACAAGGACATAGGTGGTGGTATCGACGGGGTTACTGGTGCTGGCGGCATGACTGATTGGCGGCGTGTAAGTCATTACACCCGCAGTCAGACACAATATAACGATGATATTGAAAAAGCGTGCCATAGCCATAGACCTTTTGATGATGGGTATCGCAATCTGTCGTTAGCACAACGACGTTGTGGCTATAGGGCAAAGTTCCTTGCGAAACCACATTCCAGCATATCTTCACGTGATTATCATATTGGGTGTTTTTTGCATCTCAATACGGAAATCGCATACTACGCAATTATCCCCTATCGTGTATAGTATACTAAATTGGCACTCGGTTACTGCATAGACAGATGAATTCTTGATGATAAAACCCTTCCAAACCATACTCGCAATTGAGACGTCATGTGACGAAACTGCCGCTGCCGTCGTACGCGATGGGCATACGATTATCTCCAACGTAGTAGCTTCGCAAATCGACATTCATCGTCGCTACGGTGGCGTAGTCCCTGAGGTTGCATCACGCCAACATATTTTGAGCATCGAGCAGGTTGTTCGCGACGTCATCGCCCAGACCCCCGGTGGCTGGCGTGACATTGATGCCGTCGCTGCTACGTACGGTCCTGGCTTGTCGGGGGCGTTGTTGACGGGCCTCAATACCGCCAAAACATTGGCGTGGGCCCGTGGCTTACCCTTTATCGCAGTCAATCATGTCGAAGCACACGTCTATGCGGCTTGGTTGGGCAACCCTACCCCGCCGGTCTTCCCATGTGTGGCGTTGATTGTCTCAGGTGGGCATACGTTGCTGGCGTTGCTCCGTGGTCACGGTCAAGCCGAACGTTTGGGAGGCACCCGTGATGACGCCGCCGGTGAGGCGTTTGACAAAGTAGCTCGCCTACTCAAACTGGGCTTCCCTGGTGGGCCAGCGATTCAACAATTGGCCCAGGCTCCGGTGGGCAACGAACGAATGCCCCGGGCGTGGTTGCACGGCAGCTACGATTTTTCGTTTAGTGGCCTCAAAACTGCGGTACTCCACGAAATGCAGGCTGCCACGGCGACCTTTGGCGCCGATAGCGCGGCGCTGACGCAGCGGACGCACGAATTAGCCTATTTATTTCAAGAATCCGTGGTAGATATTTTGACCCGCAAAACCCGCCAAGCAGTGCTCGATACAGGCGCGCAGGCGGTGGTACTTGCTGGCGGCGTGGCCGCCAACCAGCGCCTGCGTGAGGTATTGGTGCGGCGTGTGCCGGTGCCCGTCCATATTCCGGCAATCGCGTTTTGTACCGACAACGCCGCCATGATTGCGGCCTGTGCCTATTATCGCCCGCAATTGGCGGAGTGGTCAGTGGCGGTCGATGCCAATTTGGCGTTTGTGTAGCTGTGCGGGGGCTACTGCCCCATCAACCGCCCCCACACATTTTCGGCTAACATGAAAACCGCCACCACACTGACAAAAATCGCAAAGGCGTGGCGCAAGCGTTTGGGTGAAATATGCGGGCTGATGCGCCCACTAATCAGGATACTGGGGACAGCACCGACGAGGAGCCACATAATCAGGGTCCAATTGAGCGGGGTATCAAGGTGCCCGAGCATACTTGCGCCACTATTGATGGCGATGACGATCAACGAAGTCCCTACCGCTTCGCTCATCGGCATCCCTACAAGCAACACCATGGCCGGCACAATCAAAAACCCACCACCCACGCCCAAAATCCCCGTCACCAACCCCACACTTGCGCCAATGAGCAACACGTGCCAGAGCGGACGGGCTTGGGTGGCTGCGTGCTGTGGCGTGTTGTTGCCTTGATACATGACCCAGGCAATTATTAACAACATACAACTAAAGGCGATGAGCAATAGATCACCCGGGATGAGGCGCGATATCCGCGCTCCGAGATAGGCGGTCACAATCCCGGCAATTCCAAAGGGCAAGGCGGTGCGGATGTGGGTTCGTCCCGCACGCCAAGCCATAATGCCACCGATAAGGGCATTGACTCCCACAATGACGAGCGCAGTTGCTAATGCCACATGCGCGTCGATGTGCATGACATAGACCATACTCGGTACAATCAATACCGCACCACCCCCCCCAATCAACCCCAACAACAAGCCGACGATCGCGCCAATCAGAATAGCTCCGAAGATTGCCATTGATGTGTCCTTTGAGGTGATGGTTGTATGAAAAAATAACGTGGGTGGTGCGATGGATGTGCCGTTGTCATGCCCATCACGATTGTTTCATACTGCAATTATTGCAGGCTATATGAAAACACCGTGCGTGGTTATGATGAAGCATGTACCACGATGATTATACGTCT